>NZ_LWGF01000329.1:0-1123 GCF_001635355.1 Oleiphilus sp. HI0125 | reverse complement strand
TCCCTTTTCGTTACGAGGATAGAACGCGCATTGTACCTTTGTCACAAATACGTGTAGGCCAACATGTACTGTTTGAAGCAGAAGTAAAAGGCAGTCGCGTGGTTATCGGACGACGCAAAAGTTTGGAAGTACACGTCAGAGATAGTTCTGGGCAAGTTGCGCTGCGTTTCTACCACTTCAGTGCTGCTCAAGCGAAACAATTAAGCAATGGCTCACGAGTGCGTTGCTATGGCGAAGCTCGCTTAGGACAAACAGGCTTAGAGTTTTATCATCCGGAATATCAAGTTTTAAAACCTGGTGATAAACACTCTCCTCCAGAAAAGCTCACGCCTATCTATACGCTCACTGAAGGTGTGCAACAACCTCGTTTACGTAAGCTATGCGCTAGCGCTTTAGGCTATCTAGACAGACACCAAGTAACCGAACTTATTCCTGGCTCGATCTTAAAAGATCTGCAACTCCCAAGCCTTCAAGAAGCCGTTCGTTACCTTCATGCGCCACCAACGGATGCTGATCAACATGCCTTGCTAGAAGGCGAGCACCCATATCAACAACGACTTATTTTTGAGGAGCTATTGGCGCATCACCTCAGCCTTCTGCAACTTCGAAGTAGCATTCAAAGCAAAGCATCACCTGCATTCGTCGCTACAAGCGATAGTGAAGCTATAAAAAATGAATTCTTGAATTCATTACCTTTCTCGCTAACGGGAGCCCAACAACGTGTTAGCGATGAAATTGCTGGCGACTTATCTCATCCATTCCCAATGCTAAGGCTCGTCCAAGGGGATGTCGGTTCTGGAAAAACTGTTGTTGCAGCACTAGCCGCGTTGCGCGCAGTGTCCCACGGTCATCAAGTCGCGTTCATGGCGCCAACCGAAATTCTTGCTGAACAACACTTTGCTAATTTCAAGTCGTGGCTTGCACCCTTAGGTATAAAAGTTGGCTGGCTTAGCGGCAAAGTGAAAGGAAAGAAACGTGAGCAAGAACTTATCACCATCGCAGACGGATCAGCGCAAGTAGTGGTCGGAACACACGCTTTATTTCAAGAGGATGTGCAATTTGCTGAACTGGGATTAGCGATCATCGATGAACAACATCGCTTTGGTGTGCATCAGCGCTTAGC
>NZ_LWGF01000328.1:0-1212 GCF_001635355.1 Oleiphilus sp. HI0125 | reverse complement strand
TTTGCGTTGCTTCTTTTCAGCTCGGGCTGTTTTCTCTGCTTGTATTTTTTCGATGCGCCATTTTTGACGGCGATTGAGTTTACGTTTGCTCATGGGCTTCTCTGTTAAAAGGCGCAAGCATTCTATCAGTTTTTCTCATAGGCGGTTGTTCTAGTTCACTAAAGCCTATATTTTAGCTCTGATTAAAAATACAGAAGCGAATAACTTGCATGAAGCATAAATATAATTTGATTTGGATTGATCTTGAGATGACTGGTTTAGAGCCAGAGTCTGATCGTATTATTGAAATCGCCACTATCGTCACCGATGCGAACCTCAATACCTTAGCTGAAGGGCCCGTTATGGCAGTGCATCAAAGCGACGAATTACTTGATTCGATGGATGAGTGGTGTACTCGAACACATGGTGAATCTGGTTTAACGCAGCGAGTACAAGATAGCGAGTTCTCAGAGCGTGATGCAGAGCTGAATACCATTGAGTTTTTGCAAGAGTGGGTTGATAAAGGTGCATCACCGATTTGTGGGAATAGCGTAGGCCAAGATCGTCGTTTCTTGGTCAAATACATGCCAGAGTTGGAAGCCTATTTTCACTATCGAACTCTCGATGTGAGTACCTTGAAGGAGCTGACTCGCCGTTGGAAGCCTGAAATTTTAGATGGCTTTAAAAAACAGGGGACACATTTAGCATTAGATGATATCCGTGAATCGATCGCTGAGCTGCAATATTATCGTGAGCACGTGTTAAAGATATAAATTTAAGCGTCTTACATCGCTGAGATTGCCTTGTGAGATAAGAAAATACTAAAAGGTTTTTAAAATGAGTGAATTAGTCAAAGTAGAAATTAATGAATGCGTTGCCCTGTTAACGCTTAACAACGGCAAAGTGAATGCGTTTTCACATGAGATGATTGCAGACTTCAACGCAGCCTTAGACCAAGCAGAAGAAGCGAAAGCGCCTGTTGTGATTGCGGGTCATCCAGGAATGTTTTCTGCGGGTTTTGATCTTAAAGTTATGCAGAAAAGTATGGATGCTGCGATGGCTTTGGTTAAAGAAGGCTCTACATTGACGCGCCGATTATTGTCTTTCCCGACGCCTGTGATTGCGGCATGTACTGGGCACGCTGTAGCGCAAGGTGCATTTACTCTTTTATGTAGCGATTATCGAATTGGTGCAGCTGGCGAGTTCAAGCTTGGCCTGAATGAAGTGGCGATC
>NZ_LWGF01000327.1:0-755 GCF_001635355.1 Oleiphilus sp. HI0125 | reverse complement strand
AAACGCGATAAAAAGCTCGTTACAGCGCTCTTAGATGGTGAAAAAGTAAACGGACATATTCCATCGGTTGAAGTCTTATTTGATTCAGCAACGGCCGAACTTGGTAAGTACTGTGTTGGCGCAATGTTGACGGGAATGGGGGCTGATGGAGCCACCGGCATGTTAAGAATGCGACAAGCAAAAGGGCATACAATTGCACAAGATGAGGCAAGTAGCGTGGTGTGGGGAATGCCCGGCGCAGCAGTTAAACTGAATGCTGCAGTAGAAGTGCTGCCCATACAGCGGATTGGGCCGGAATTACTTAATGCATGCAAAAGTACATAATTGCTCATTAGTTCTCAAATTAATTACGCGAGTTTCGCAATCTTTACTACGCTATGTGCGGTAATACCAACACTGAAAAAACGAGGGCAGTATGTCGGTGAATGTGAGCTACCAAGGTAGTGACCAAACCTTAAAAATCGCAATAGATGGCAGATTTGATTTCAGTCATCACGCAGCTTTTAGAGAGGCATATGAGAGCGCTGAAACACAAATTTCATCTTACGAAATTGATCTCAGCGAAACCTCTTATTTAGATAGTTCGGCCTTAGGAATGTTGTTGCTACTTCGTGATCATGCTGGTGGTGCGGATGCGAAAATCGCAATAAATCATTGCAATGATGATGTAAAAAAAATCCTTAAAATTTCCAATTTTGAGCAGCTGTTTTCTATCACTTAATATATCTATGCGCCGATAAACACTTGTCGGCATG
>NZ_LWGF01000326.1:0-1016 GCF_001635355.1 Oleiphilus sp. HI0125 | reverse complement strand
TTAAGGCAGAACATGCTGGTTTACAAGTTGCAGGATCGGTCATGGCGTCAGATGCATTCTTCCCGTTTAGAGACGGCATTGATAATGCAGCGGAAGCTGGTGTTGCATGCGTCATACAACCTGGCGGCTCAATGCGTGATGAAGAAGTAATTCAAGCAGCAGACGAGCATGACATGGCGATGATCTTCACCGGCATGAGACACTTTAGACACTAACAAGAAAATATCTGGCACGGGTGCTCTGTTACTAATTTTATTCGCTATAATCCAGAAAATTAGCATTTTATTAGAGTGATCCCGTGTCAGAATATTCACGCTTCAAAGTTAGAGGCTACCATTTAGACCAATATGGTCATACCAACATTGGTGCATACAACACTTTCATGGAAGAAGCCCGCTGGCGTCTTTTTGAAAACTACAATGCAGTAGAGTTCTTCTCTGAGCTCGATCTAGCACTCACCCTCGTTAACTCCGAAGTCAATTATCGTAGACCTTGCTCTCTAGGAGACGCACTAGAAGTTCAAACGAAAGTTATGCGCATCGGAACAACAAGTTGTAAAGTACAACAGTCTATCTTTCTCGATGGCGGCAACACACACGTTGTCGACGCAGAACATACCTTTGTACTGATGGACAAACAAACCCTTAAGTCCTGTAAGATCGAAGGCAAAGCGCGCGAAAAGCTTGAGCAATTAGCACAAGTCTTCTAGCTTTCTTGAACAAACGGTCACGTTTTGATTCAGCCCTGCAACTCCGCTATTCTTTCGCCCCTCGAAACAATGCCACAGGCCTGAAGTCATGAATGTTTTAGTTGTAGGTAGCGGTGGGCGTGAACATGCCCTCGCTTGGAAAATCGCCCAAGACCCATCTGTTCAAACTGTTTTCGTAGCACCCGGCAATGCTGGTACCGCGAACGATACAAAGCTCCAAAATGTGAACATTGACGTTCTAGCATTCAAGGAACTCTCTGACTTTGCTATCGCCAATAAAGTCGAGCTCACGGTAATTGGCCCTGAA
>NZ_LWGF01000325.1:0-972 GCF_001635355.1 Oleiphilus sp. HI0125 | reverse complement strand
GGGCCGTACGACCGATGGGCAAATTGAGTTTTTGAGAGCAGGGTCTGATACAAAGCCAGGTAGCTACGATATAAATGTGACGCAACTCTCAACGAAGGGTGCGTTTACAGGTGCAAGTGCATTGGCCGCCAGTACGGTGATCGATGGCGATAATGATACGTTTACGTTGAGTATCGATGGTAATAGTTCAGCGACAATTACCTTAACAGCAGGTACTTATAATCAAGCAGACTTGGTTGCAGAAATTCAATCTCAGATCAATGCGGATCAAAGCTTATCCAATGCTGGCGTAAGCCTTGTTGTCGCGCTAGATGGTTCTAATCAGCTTACGTTTACCTCTGATAGCTATGGTAGCAATTCCCAAGTTCAATTCCTTGGTGTTGATGCAACGACCTTAACTACGCTTGGCATAGATGCTGTTGCTGGTACGGCTGGATTAGATGTCGAAGGCACAATCAATGGTGTTGCTGCGACCGGTACCGGACAGGTTCTGTCGGGCGCATCAGGCACTGATGTGGCGGGGCTCTTGGTAGAAATCCAAGGTGGTGCGACAGGTAGCCGAGGATCTGTTAGCTATATCGAAGGTGTAGGTGAAAAGTTAGTTGACCTTATTAACAACTTTTTGTCCGTAGATGGTACGATAACCGCCAAGAATGAACGTTTAAATTCTGAGCTTGATAGCATTGCGTTATCGCGTGCAAATCTTGAGGAACGTCTAACAAATTTAGAAAGTAATCTTGTACGACAATTTACCGCTGCCGATATACTTATCGCGCAGTTAAACAGTACGCAAGATTTCATCAAGGGCCAGCTCGAAGCTTTAGCTGGCACCGGAAGCGATGACTAGTGGAGAATTATAATGAAAGCACTAAATCAATATGCGGCAGTGAATGCGCAAACTAGCGTTGTAGATGTTGATCGGCATAAGTTGATTGAGTTGCTCTATGACGGCGCTCTTGAGCGTATTAATAT
>NZ_LWGF01000324.1:0-711 GCF_001635355.1 Oleiphilus sp. HI0125 | reverse complement strand
CCCCATGTTTTAGGTGAAATGGGCTGACTCCGCCCTCGCCGGTATTGTGGAAGAAATCACCTTTAGCTGCGCCTTTGTTCAATGCCTCAATAGCGTTTTGGCTCAGCGCACCATAACTCATCGCTGAAACATTTAGGCGTGAGCAGGAATAGGGTTTTCTGCACTCTTTCCCCCCGACCATAACTCTAATATGTTCTGGGTGAACTTCTTTTGGGGCTAGCGAATGCCAGGCACATAGATAGTTTTGCTGGAAGATATCTCGTTCTGTACCGAAGGCCTTCGTATCAATTTCACCCTTTGCTCTTTGATATACAAGTGACCGCTGCTCTCGATTAAATGGCAGCTCTTCCGTATTATTTGCAATAAAGTATTGATGAATTTCAACTCGGTAAGACTCAAGAAAATAGCGGATATGTGCGACGACGGGGTACAGCCTGTTTAAAGTATGCGCACTGTAGTTTAAATCGTAAAACCCGACCACAGAGTAGCTGATAGTCAGTACCAACATAACCGTGAAAAATGTTTGACCGGTCACCATCCAAAGTGACAAAAATAGCAGGTTTCCGAATACAGAAACCAAATAAAAAACTTGTTGCATTGCAGTCATCACATACTCCACTCATTTGCTATATCGTTGCAATTTTAAGGCGTACTAAATTAATTGGCATCGTAAATCTGAAACACATTTAACCCTCCGATGTTTGATCAGGC
>NZ_LWGF01000323.1:0-621 GCF_001635355.1 Oleiphilus sp. HI0125 | reverse complement strand
TCAATAGGCGTGGGGTTGTAGCCATTGCAAGGGTTGTTAAGTTGCGGACAATTCGAAATAAGCACCACCACGTCCATCTCGGCGCGTAGCTCGACATATTTCCCAGCGCCAGAAATACCATCTTCGAAGGTTAAATCGCCCTCTTCTGTGACAGGGACGTTCATAAAGAAATTGATGTTATGACTGATATCGCGCTTCGTAATTCCGTACTGAGGATTCTCGGCAATCGCCAACATCCAGCTATCACGACAGGCGTGCATGCAACGCTTTTCGAGGTCATAGCGCACAGTATTGCTTTCCGTCGCACAAGCACCACCAAGGGTGTCGTGACGACCGCAAGTGTCAGCAACAATTTCAAGCATCACGTTATTAAAATTTGATCGAAGCTCTGAACCTGCAGTGAGGTAAACAGCACCCTGCTCGCGCACAGTATCCATCGCGCTGTAACGTTCAGTCGGGTTGTGTGCATTAAAAAACAAGGTGTCAGCGGCTTGGTTGCCTTCTAGGTCTAGAATACGGATGATTTCTCCCGCATTGACCACACCAATGTAATAGTCCCCTGCATCAACCACTTGTCGGGTCAGTGCATTTTCAGGAAGTAATGTGCTCTCAATAATCATG
>NZ_LWGF01000322.1:0-948 GCF_001635355.1 Oleiphilus sp. HI0125 | reverse complement strand
CATAGCAGCGGAGGCCATCATAAGCGATGAGCATTATCCAGAAATTCATGCACACTATGAAATTACGTCTTCAGGCAAAGCCGCATTGCAAAGATTAAGAGAGGCGATGCAGCCAGGTTTTGAGCAATTTGATGAGGATTTCGATACAGAAAAGCTACGTGTAGCTGTAGACACATTAAAAACGTATCGACATCGCTTAGAGTGTATCAAGCTTGATGACTAAGCTCTGTTTCTAAGGCTCATGAGCGTGTAAGATAGAGAGAATTTCACTCGTCTTAATTATCTCATGAGTTATCAGGTTCTCGCTCGAAAGTGGCGACCGAAAAATTTTAAGCAAATGGTTGGGCAAGAACACGTCTTGCAGGCCTTAATCCATGCTTTAGAATCGCAGCGACTTCACCACGCTTATTTGTTTACCGGCACTAGAGGTGTCGGTAAAACGACTATTGCACGGATTCTTGCACGTTGCTTAAGTTGTGAACGAGGCATTACCTCAGAGCCTTGTGGCGAGTGCGGAGCTTGTACGTCAATCGAGCAAGGGCGTTATGTTGATCTTATCGAGATCGATGCGGCTTCGCGAACCAAAGTCGAAGACATGCGAGAGCTTCTTGAGAATGTTCAGTACGCGCCAACTGAAGGGCGTTTTAAGATCTATCTGATCGACGAAGTACACATGCTGTCGACGCATAGTTTTAATGCCTTGCTGAAAACTCTGGAAGAACCGCCAGAGCATGTGAAATTCTTATTTGCGACCACCGATCCTCAAAAATTACCGATTACGATCCTATCACGTTGCCTTCAGTTCAATCTGAAGAATATGACGCCGGAAAGAATCGTTCATCACTTGAAGTTTGTTTTATCACAAGAGCAAGTCAGTGCCGAAGATGCCGCATTATGGGCGATAGCTCGGGGTGCTGATGGCAGTATGCGTGATGCCTTGAGTCTGAC
>NZ_LWGF01000321.1:0-269 GCF_001635355.1 Oleiphilus sp. HI0125 | reverse complement strand
ATCATACCCAGTTCGTCCCGCGAGTAGCTTTGCTTCGAGCACATCGTTGCTATCAAACACGTCATATACAACTTTAATACCACTTTCTTTCTGAAAATTTTCTATCGTATTTTCGGCGATGTAATCCGACCAGTTATAGAAAAATACGTCTTTTTTCTCGGCTACAGCTGACGATGCAAAAATGCCTAGAACGCAAGCGGAAGTAAGTGTTTTTAGTGCGTGTAACTTTGCGATCATGTGAGTGGCCTCTCTTTAAATATCACTACAGC
>NZ_LWGF01000320.1:0-677 GCF_001635355.1 Oleiphilus sp. HI0125 | reverse complement strand
TGACTACTGAAATAAAGCGTTAATGTCAGTGCTAAGATTGACGTCGACCAAATACCAGCCTTGGTCAGGTTGGTAAAAATTCATTTCCCACACAAGTGCCGCTTGCCGAAACTTCAATAGATACCGTACTTTGTAAAGGTGTTCGCCAACACTTTTGGTATCTACTTTTGCGTAGCTTAAGGCTTTACCCGCACTTGATTCGATGCGCTGCATGTCTTGAATAATCCGAGCACTGCGTTGTGCGAACTGTTCAGGATTTACGCCAGCATAAGCAGAGATCAAATTAAGAGCTGATTCGCTATCGCCTTTTGCAACTTGCTCCATAAATAAGTCAGTTGCCTGTTCCAATTTTTTTAGATTGGCGAGTGGTTTTGATGAAGCTGGATTCGCCCAAAAAAGCGCAATGATGGAGAGTAAAATAATGAGGGTGCGAGCGTATTGATGCATTGTAAGTCCTGATTTATTCCTGTTCTTTTAATTGCTTTTGGATAAGGGTGCGTAGGCGTTGTAAGCCTTTGCCTTGGTTTACCATTTTCCAAGCCATGTAGAGCGTGCTTGGTTGTGGGCGCGCATTGTCGAGCGGCAACTCAACAAGTTTACCTGCCTTGAGTTCTTCTCTAATCAGGTATCGTGGTAAGAAACCAACGCCGATACCTGCTTTTTGAGCATTTAACTTG
>NZ_LWGF01000319.1:0-12230 GCF_001635355.1 Oleiphilus sp. HI0125 | reverse complement strand
AAATTTTAATCTAGAGTGAATTTTGAAGGCCAAAATAATAAACAGAGGCAAATTTAAAATGTTTCAGCTGAGTTTTAACCAGAAAGTCGGATTTGGTTTTGCGTTCATTATCATCTTGATATTGAGCTCAGGACTCTCATCTTTATGGAATTTAAATGACATCAACGAATCGACGTCGCGCGTTAACCAAACCGCGGTACCGGTCGTAAAGGAAAGTAATCAGGTTCAGATTCAATTGCTAAAACTCGCGAAATTAAGCGGTTTAGCATTCAACGCTGAAGATGCAGATAGTATTCGCGTTTATAAGCGTAAGTTTGATCAAGGTGTTAAAGACTTTGGCGGTCTTTATGAGAGCCTGGAAGAACTTGCAAAAGATGATGCGGATATGAAAGCCCTTGTTATCGGCATTAAGAGTAATTATGACTTCTATCGTTTCGCAGTAACTGAAATGTTCGAAGCAAAGTCGGCTACTTTGCTGGCTAATGAGCAAATGCATAACGAGGCCGGGACACTTTTTGATATGGCTGATGCGCTAGGTGGCTCATTAGTCGATCTACAGTACTTCATGGCAGACGGTAAAGATGCCGAGAATATGGAGCTCGTTGCTGGATTCGCAAACCAAGCAGATGCGAATGCTCTTTCAATCCTTAAGACGGTAGAAGAAGTGCAGCGCACGACAGACCTGAATGCTCTGTCTACCATGGATGACTTTAAGTTTGCACTGCAAGATTCCAAACTTTGGTATGACAAAGGTGCAGACGTCTTTAAAACATTCGGCGATGTGACCCTGCTTGATACAGTGGAACAATCATACGCAGAGTTGAGTGCACACTTCGATAAAACGCCTTCAATTATCGATTACAAGATGACAGAGCTTGAGCAAATCGAACTGGCTCGAGCAAAACTTCGCGAAGCGGATGCTGCGGTATCGCAATCCGTTGAAGGTCTGGATGAGCTGCTTAAGAGTGCAGATGTTCAGTTCAGCTTCTTGCAAGGTGAAGTATTGGGTAGTTTAGATTTTGGCTTTAAATCATCCATTGTTCTTTTAATTGTTCTCGTATTACTCGCGGCGCAAAACTTTAACTCTATGCGGTCGGCTATTCAGAAGAAGATGGCAGATCTAGCAAAACTTAATAAAATCGGCGGTACCTTAGCCGGTGCGCAGAGCCAAAACACTGCATTGGAAGAAGTACTTCAGAGTATGCATGAAAAGATGGGCGTGAGTGCAGGTTCGGTTTATTTAACTAACGAAAAGCAAGAGCTAGTCGTTAAGGCGCATTTCCCACCGAAAGCTATTTCAGCCGATGTTGAGCCTACAAGCTTTGAGCTTGGTGAAGGTATTATTGGTAAGGCTGCAAAATCTAAGCAAATTATCTTTGTTCCTAATACTGAGAAAGACAAGTCTTATGTTCAGGGTGAGCAAGAAGTAGCACCTAAAGCACTTTTATGTGTTCCGCTTATAGATAAAGACATGCTAGTTGGTGTGATCAATTTATCTGGAGACGTAAAGCAGGTGAGTTTTGCCGATAGTGATTATGAGTACGTGTCCTCTGTTGCTCAGTCACTTGTTACAACAATTAAAAACATTCGTATGCGTGAAGTGATCGAAGAGCATAATCGTACTCTTGAAGCGAAAGTTGAGGAACGTACGGCTGCGCTACATCAAAAGAACCAAGACATCGCAAATATGATGGCAAACATGCACCAAGGCCTATTTACAGTGACCGAAGGTGGTGTGGTGCACAAAGAGTATGCGGCGTATCTGGAGCAGATTTTTGAAACAGATCGTATCGCTGGACGAAATGTAAATGATCTTCTTTTCGCGAATACAACACTAGGCTCTGATGCGCGAGATCAGAACATTACTGCAGTTGATGCGATTGTTGGTGAAGACGAAATGATGTTTGAGTTCAACTCACATTGTCTTGTGAATGAGATGACCATTGGTTTCGATGATGGTCGTGAAAAAGTTCTCGAGTTGGACTGGGATCCAATCGTGAATGATGATGTGATCGAGCGTCTGATGATTACTGTGCGCGACGTAACTGAAATCCGTGCCCTAGAGCTAGCGGCGCAAGGTCAGAAGCGTGAGTTGGAATTAATTGGTGAAGTGCTTGCGATCGATGCAGCGAAATTTGCTGAATTCCTCCGTAGTTCTAAGCAGTTCATGGCGGCATGTCAGCAGGCTATTAAGAACAACGCTGGAAAATCTGCGGATGTTATTGCCGAGCTATTCAGAAATATGCACACCGTTAAGGGTAATGCGCGTACGTATGGTTTGAGTTATTTGACTGACGTAGTGCATGAAGTTGAATCTACTTATGATGCTTTACGTAATGATGATTCGCGTGAGTGGAAGCAGAATGAATTACTCGAAGAGTTGCGTGAAGCGCAAGAGATTCTTGCTGAGTACGACACGATTTATCATGACAAGCTAGGTCGTGATGGTGTTGCAGCACAAGGTGTAAATCTAGACTCAGAACGCGTAGCTTCGTGGTTAGATAGCATTAAGCGTCTTACTGAAAAATCGATGGACAACGATGTACAAGAAGTTGTTTCAGAAGCCTATAGCATGTTGCTTTCTATCGAATCTAAAACCTTGTCTGAGGTGATCTCTGAGCCTTTAAGTTCGCTCGCGTCAATGGCTGAGCAGCTTGATAAGCCCGCACCAGAAGTTCGTGTAAACGATGCAGAGTTGTTTATTGATGGCCGCGTTCACAGCATGATGAATAATATCTTTATGCATGTGTTGCGTAATGCAATGGATCACGGCATTGAAGGTGCGACAGAGCGTGCAGAGAAGGGTAAGAACGAAAACGGTCTTATCTCGATTAATACGCAAGTGAATAAACAGAACGCCGAATTCATTGTTTCAGACGATGGTCGAGGTATCGCGATTGCGAAAATTCGTTCATTAGCTGTAGACAAGGGAATTATTGAGCAAGATGCAGCACTCAGCGCGCAAGACATTGCGAACTTGGTATTCACTTCAGGATTCTCTACTGCAGAAGAGGTGAGCAACTTGAGTGGCCGCGGTGTTGGAATGGATGCAGTTCGCCAATTCCTAGAGAGCGAAGGTGGGTCAATCGAGCTTCGTTTAACAGGTGGCAACGATGGCGATGACTTCCGAGCCTTTGAGACGGTTATTACCTTACCGGAGCGTTTCTATAGCCAGGCTTTAAGTTTTGCAAAAACGGCTTAAGAGCTAAGTGGAATTAAAATACCCCTCTATTAAGGGGTATTTTTTTGCCTGCTAAAAAGTCAGCTGCGTTCGATAACTCAATACCCGCAGAAACTATGGTGGAAGTAAGCGTCTAGTTTTGGCTTTTCTGAAGGATGATTTAAACATCCATATCGAGATTATGCCTGCCAGCACATTGCCTACGGCAGCGCCTATCATTAAGCCCATTAAATCGCCGAACACAGAGCCAATGAACAAACATGGAAGATAACAAATAAATAGTCGGGCGAAGGAAATTTTTAAGCCATCCATTGCGCGGCTAATAGCATTTGCGGCAGACACTAAGACCATACAAATGCCAAGAAATGCATAGCTAAACGGAATGATGACGATATACAGCGCCAGTAATGAAGCAATGTCCTCATTGCCCGCAAGAGCATGGCTGATGCTGGAGTCGAATAATACAAGGATCAACGCCAGTAAAAGTTGCCATGCGATGATTGTCTTCACAGCAAGCTTGAGTAATATCTGAATGTCATCAAAGTTCTTCGCGCCATAGCTCTTTCCTATCATTGGGGGAAGAGACATTGTCATTGCCAAGACTAAAATGATTGAGAAAAACTCAACACGAATGCCGAGGCCCCAAGCAGCAACGCTTTCCGTCCCATGTTGGGCAACAAGCATCGTGGCTAGCATTGAAGAGAGAGCTGGAAGCAATTGGCTAGTCATAGCGGGTAGGGCAACCGCTAAAATTTGTTTGATCTTTTCAATAGCGTTTTCAAATGCATCACTGAAATGCAGCCAATTCTTTTTCAAAATAAATGGATAAACAAAAAGGCAGCCGATACTAAAAGAGCATAATGTGGCCCATGCGGCGCCGGCTAAACCTAGATCAAAGGTGAAGATGAATATCGGGTCTAAGGCAATGTTGAGCAGGCTAGTGCCAGCCATGCCTAATCCTGGAATGAGCGTATTGCCGTTAGCTCGGGCAATGCTGTATCCGAAATACAAAAATCCGCCGGCAAAAGCGCCCACTAGCCATACTGCCCAGAATGCATCAATAAACGGCATTAGCTCTTTAGTCGCGCCCAATACTCGAATAATCGGGTATCTAAACAGCCAAGTTAGTACGGCTAAAAATGCAAAGCAAGCGGAGCCAATGATTACGATTAATCCGGCTAAATCGCGGGCCTTACAGTCTTCTCTGGCACCAATGAGTTGCGAGATAAGCGCCGTTGTCGCAATGCCAATACCGACCTGAATACCAATAAAAAGTTGGTAAATAGGGATGGTGAAGCCAACCACTGCCAGAGGCTCAACGCCTAGCCGCGCAATGAAAACCGAATCCACAAGTTGGAAGCTCATTAGCGAGACAATCCCAATCAACATGGGCCACGTCATTTTTGCGAGTTCGATGAATTGTTCTTTCTTGTTGCTAATAGTTTGTTCGGGTGCAGATGTCATGACGCAAATGCATCCTCAATGATTGTCAGAGCAGCGCGGTGATCTTGATAATCAAGAGGCAGCTGCATGGCTTGCTGATCTTTCACCAAAATCCAAGACGGAAAACTATTCCCTCCAATACTGCGGGCGAATCGTATTTCATCATGCAGGCGTTTTCTGGTTATATCGCTATGCAGATCAGTCTCGAACTGTTCTTTCTCAAAACCGATGTCTTCAGCTAACTGACACAAAACACTCGTGTCTGAAGGATTCATTGCATTCAAATAATATGCTTCTTGGATCTTAAGGTTCATCTGTTCTTCTTTGCCTTGATCCCGTGCAATTAAGCCTGCTCGGCAGGCTGGATAGGTAGAGCGATGTGGCGTATTTTGTTGCCAAAACGCGTGATTGAATTCGGTACCTAGCAGATCAGAAATTTTGTACCAGTAGCTTTCGATGGCTTCGCGCATGTCTAAGGGCATCGGTATATCACTGTCTGGGGCAAGACCACCCAGTAGCTTTGTGAGTGTGATACCTCGTTCTTTGAGCGATTCAGTTAATGCGAGATAAGTCGGCCGATAACCCCAGCACCACGCGCACATGGGGTCATAAACGTAATAAAGCTTGGGAGTCGTATCTTGCATTAGTAGATTTACTTCAGAGGATGATTTTCGGGTAATTGTTTATGCAGCCACAGAACGAGCTTATGCTTCATTCGTGGCGTATCCATATCTTGCTTTGCCAGCGGTTGAATTTGTTTGTCGTGAACCAAAAGCTTGTAGATATATTCAATTTTATCGTCTTGCTTATCATTCGCTTCAAACTTTACAACGCCACGCTTCTCGCAATACATCACCCCAATGCGAATAGCTTCTTTTAAAAGTTCAGCTTCGTTTTTTAGTTTTTTTATAGCCATGCTGCTTCCTCTTTGATGAAGTTATTCGAGTTACGCGAAACGTTGTTTTAGATATTCATATACCGCTCGTAAGCCCAATGCTTCACCTCCAACTGGACGGCTTGGGAGGCCTCTGAGGTTCCAAGCCATGACGTCGAAATGCACCCAAGGGGTTTCATTGCTAATGAATTTTTCGAGGTATAGTGCAGCTGTGATAGCGCCACCGAATCCGGTTTCTGCTGAATTCAGGGTATCGGCAAAATGGCTTTTAAGCATGTCGTTGTAGGCTTGGTGCAACGGTAGGCGCCAAATAGGATCTAAGCAATCTAGAGCGCTTTCGTTGAGTCCTGCAGCCACTTCTTCATCGTTACAGAAGAAGCCAGGGAGTTCTGTGCCCAGTGCTACGCGGCATGCGCCGGTCAATGTGGCAAAGTCAATAATCAGCTCGGGGCTTTCGCTACATGCATCATCCAATGCATCGCAAAGAACTAAACGACCTTCAGCGTCGGTATTGTCTATTTCGACCGTAAGGCCTTTTCTAGATTCAATAATATCGCCGGGTCTAAATGCATTACCAGATATAGCGTTTTCAGCCGCAGCAACGAGAACACGTAATCGAATTGGAAGGTTTTGTGCCATGATGAGCTTGGCCAAGCCAAGCACGTGTGCAGCGCCGCCCATATCCTTTTTCATCTGACGCATGAAGTTGCCAGTTTTAATATTCAGACCGCCACTATCAAAACAGATACCTTTACCAACTAGTGTAATAGCTGGCGCGTCTTCGTCGCCCCAAACGAGTTCGAGTAGGCGAGGTTCGTGCACAGAAGCTCGGCCAACAGCGTGAATAAGTGGGTAGTTTTGATCTAAAAGTTCTTGGCCGATAATTTCACTGAAGCTGCCTTCGTAAGCACTTGCGAGAGCTTGCATGGTTTGCGCTAGATCTTCGGGCATCATATCTGAGGCGGGAGTATTGATTAGATCGCGCGTAAGTACGATAGACTCGACCATATTATTGGCTTCTGACAACAGGCTCTCATCATCGATGGCAAGCAAGGCTTTTTCTTTACTTGTTTTTTTATACTGAGAGAACTCATAGGCGCCTAGTCCCCAGCTAACAGCAAAGCGAAAATGCGTAAGTGCTAAGGTTTCTTGATCGACATTGCCGTAATGTGTCAGTGCACTTAGATCAATTTGATAAGTATGCAGCGGCAATTGTTTCGCGAGATCTCCAGCTAGAAAGAAGTTATTTAGACTTGGTATACAGCAAATGATCTTTAAGGAATTATTCTCAGACGGTAAAGTCGAATGTCCTTTTCCTTCAAACTTAATACTTTCTAACCACAATTGATCATTGTTATGTTGATCACTAAGCCAATCTTTGTAGTTATCTTCGAGTACTAAAATAATATTGTTTTGAGCTTGGCCTGAAATGAGAGCTGAGCGCATTGTGTTTCCTTTTATCAATAAAGCTGCTTAATCCGTTGTGAGAGTGGCTGCAATCTGACGCCATTCTTCGAAACCGCCATCTAGGCTAAAGGTTTCTTTAAATCCTTGTGCATTAAAGTAGTCTGCAGCGCCTTGGCTTGAGTTGCCGTGATAACAACAAACTACCAATGGTTTGTTAAGGTCTGTGTTTGCAATAAAGTGTTCCACATTTGAATTGTCGATGTGAGCAGCACCGTTTATATGGCCTTGCTCAAAAGACATTTGGTCTCGAATATCGATTACGGTGACCGTGTTTTCTGAATCACTCAGCCAAGATGCGAGCTGAGCACAACTAAGATGTTTAAATGACATAGTAAAGTTCCACTTTTGCGATGAAGCATTATAGACCTTACGGGCGCTACTGCGTATTTGGGTTTGGTAATGCTTGCATTGTTTTCGCGACTGGGATTAGTCTTGATGCTGGAAAAATAAAAACTAAGGAGTGATGAATGTCGTTAACGGTATATGGTTACCCAAACACCCGCACTTTGCGTGTGACTTGGTTGCTCGAAGAGTTGGGCTTGGATTACAGCTTCCAACTTGTCGATCTCATGAAAGGTGAAGCCAGACAGACGTCATTTCTAGAGCTCAATGCAGGGGGCAAGGTGCCTGCCATTCGTGTTGATGGAGGCATTATCACTGAATCCTTAGCGATCATGAATTATCTCTGCACATTGAAGCCCGAGGCAGAACTGATTCCAACATACAGCGCTTTTCGTCGTGCTCACTATGACCAATGGAGCGTATTTGCAATTGCAGAACTAGAGCAACCTCTATGGACCATAGGAAAGCACAAGTTTGCTTTGCCGAAAGACTATCGTGTGCGCGAGATGGAAGCGACGTCGGTCTATGAGTTTCAGGTAGCTTTGGATTTGCTGAGCAAGGGCTTAGGGCAGCAAGATTATATTTTGGGCGATTCATTCTCTGCCGCCGACATACTATTGGGGCATTGCTTGTTTTGGGGAATGAGTTTTGGTCAAAGCATCGAGCAAGAAAACCTTAAAGCCTATATTGGGCGCCTCGGAGTAAGACCGGCTTTAGGGCTTGCGCGTCAGAAAGAAAAACAGGCGATGAGCGACTAAGCCTATCGCCTGTTTTAAAGAAGCTGGAACAGAAGTTTCGTCTGTTCCTTTTTCGTTTTAGATTTCGAAATCTGTACGAAGTTTTTTCTCGATGACCTTGTTCACGAGGTTCACATAACGTGGCATACCTGCATCGTCATAAGGAGGGTAGTCTTCACCTTGAATAAGAGGCGATAGGTACTCACGACATTCCGCCGTAATGCCATAGCCGTCATCGGTAATATAGTGAATAGGCATTTTCTTTTCTTGGTTGGCAACTTGGCTTAATGGTGCTTCGCTAATGCTCCATTTGTATGGAGAAGAGTTCTCGCGAACGATAATTGGCATGACTGCATTTTTGCCGCTAACCGCAAACTCAACAGCTGCTTTACCCATCGCATATGCTTGCTCGACGTCAGTTCGGCTAGCAATGTGGCGTGCTGCACGTTGAAGGTAATCTGCTACAGCCCAGTGGTACTTGTAGCCCAATGCTTGTTTCACCATGTTTGCTAGGGTTGGTGCAACACCACCCAATTGAGTGTGACCAAATGCATCTTTCTGGCCCGCATCGGCAACAAAGCGGCCATCTTCATATTGCGCACCTTCTGATGCTACGATCACGCAGTAACCATGCTTCTTAACGGCCTCATCAACGCGAGCCAAGAAAGTTTCTCTGTCGAATGGAACTTCTGGGAATAAAATGATGTGTGGCGCTTCATCGCTGTTCTGACCAGCCAACCCGCCAGCAGCTGCGATCCAACCCGCGTGGCGACCCATTACTTCTAAAATAAATACTTTAGTAGATGACTCACACATAGATTTAATATCCATTGCAGCTTCTTTTGTAGAAATCGCAACGTATTTCGCAACAGAGCCAAAGCCTGGGCAACAGTCTGTAAATGGTAGGTCGTTATCCACTGTTTTAGGTACACCAATACAAGTAATTGGGTAACCCATTTTTTCACTTAGTTGGCTTACTTTGTATGCAGTATCTTGGCTATCGCCACCGCCGTTGTAGAAGAAGTAGCCAATGTTGTGTGCTTGGAATACTTCGATCAAACGCTCATATTCACGCTTGTTTTCTTCAAAGTTTTTTAGCTTGTAACGGCAAGACCCAAATGCGCCACTTGGTGTGTGCTTGAGTGCAGCAATATCTTCTACAGATTCAATGCTTGTATCGATCAATTCTTCACGCAATGCGCCAATGATACCATTGCGTCCCGCATATACTTTGCCAATTTTATCGCTATGTTGGCGGGCAGTTTCAATAACGCCACAAGCAGAAGCGTTGATAACGGCAGTAACACCGCCAGATTGAGCATAAAATGCATTCTTGATCGACATTGATAAACCTATAGGTCGTGAGTATGAAATTTGCGCGCATTATACGCGAATATATCGATGTGTCATGGTGAGAAAGTAAAGCCTTATAAAAAATTTCAATCGCGAATTTACAGGCTGTATTAATGGCTATAAAAATAATTAGATTGCTTCACCTAAGTGCTAGCCGATATAGTTTCGCGCTGAGACTTTAGGTCTCTAGAAATCTAATTGGCAAGGAATGCCAAATCATAAATTACTCTCAAAAAAAGGATCTTGTGTGAGTCATTCTTCGTGGACGAGTACCGCTCAGTCGGTCGACTCGGGTTTAGTTTGTTTAGTGATGCTGGCGCGGTTTTATCAGGTCGCAGCCGATATGCTCCATCTACTGATCGAGTTTTTTATGTCCCCCTTGTTGCGATATCAGCATAAAGGCCTTCGGGAGCGTTAGCAGTTGAGTGCGCGCTAAAGGCACACTTATGCATGTGTAATGAGATCTAAATGTTCGGGGCTGCTCAAGTGCGACACATGATTAAAGCTAGAAACGTATCTTTTATCGCCCTTAATAAATAGCTCCGTAACGCCGGTGTTCCTGCTCTGTAAATTAAGATCAATCATTGTCTCCGCATTCAGACGCATAATGTGTTTGATCGCCATTGAAATCGCTCCGCCAGAACTGAAAACGAAAATGTTTTTATGATCTTGTGTGTTCAGTGAATACAAAGCCTGTTCTACGCGGCTCTCAAATGCATTCCATGTTTCGGGTAGTTGTGTTTGAATTTGGTTCTTAGACCACGCTAAGAGGGCCGCGCGTAGAGCGCTAAAAAATTCACTCGGGGTGCGAGGTTTTGACGCATCTGGACCTAATTGTGAAAGGTAGGCGCGAATCAAGGTTTCAAAGTCAAACTCGTTCCAATCGGTGTCTATCACAGTATTTGCCTGGCCGTTTATTGATTCAAGCGCAAACTGAGCTGTTTGTTGATGGCGCTTCATATCGCCAGTGATCACCAGGTCAGGGCTGATAGAAAGCTCCCGAAAATAGCGATTCAAAATTTTAGCTTGTTGCTCACCTTTACTAGAAAGTTCGTCATAGTTTTCTTTGCCAAGCGATGCTTGGCCGTGTCTGATCAAATAAATTTTACTCATTGTTATCTAACTTTACCTTTCCTAGTAAAAACCGTACTAGCCTATGTGCTGGAGAATTGTCATGGCAAGTTTATTTGAGTGATGAAAGTTAATTTGCATCTTTTATACATGTGGTTAGTATGCGCAACCGGATTGTTACAGCAAGATGACAGTAGCGACGCCAAATCGACGAGTTAATTGTTAAGGAAGTGCTCAAATGAGTTCTAAAAAACTATCTGAGACCGATACAGCTTTAGGTTACGCCAACAACGAAATTTTGAAGATGGGCGTAAGCTTTGTGTTCTTAGTTTCTGTTTTAGGTTACGTATTAATGCAAATGCAAGGTATCCCGGGTGGATTTACGCTTGCAATTTCTGCAGCTATTGGCGGTTATATGGCCATGAATATTGGTGCAAATGACGTAGCCAATAATGTGGGTCCGGCAGTAGGTTCAAAGGCATTGACCTTGATTGGCGCGATCGCGATTGCCGCCATCTTTGAGGCCGCAGGCGCATTGATCGCAGGTGGTGACGTAGTTAGTACCATTAAGAAAGGGATTATCGACCCTTCCGCTATTAACGATAGCACGACCTTTATCGCCTTGATGCTTGCAGCATTATTTGCTGGTGCCTTGTGGCTTAATCTTGCAACCTTCGTTGGCGCGCCTGTTTCTACAACCCACTCGATCGTAGGTGGTGTACTTGGTGCAGGTATCGCAGCAGGAGGTTTTGCTATTGCGAACTGGGGACAAATGAGTGCAATTGCAGCGAGTTGGGTTATTTCACCTGTTCTTGGCGGTTTGATTGCAGCGGGCTTCCAGCTTTATATCAAGCGAAATATTATGCACAGCGAGAACATGTTACAGGCCGCTAAAAGTTACGTGCCTGTCTTGCTTGCGATTATGGCGTGGTCGTTCTCAACGTACCTTGCGTTAAAAGGCTTGAAAAAAATCTTCCCAATGTCATTTGTTGACGCTTCAATTTTGGGCGCAGTCATCGCTATTTTTGTGTATTTCTTAAGTCGTAAAGCAGTCGATAAAGCGTCTAAGAAAAATAAGAATAACCGCGATGGAGTGAACAACTTATTTACGATTCCTCTTATCTTTGCTGCAGCACTATTGAGCTTCGCACATGGTGCAAATGATGTAGCGAATGCGGTTGGTCCGCTCGCTGCGATTGCTGATGCGATTCAAAACCACGGTGTTTCTGCCAAGGCAGCTATTCCTCTTTGGGTCATGATTGTGGGCGCTATTGGTATTGCTCTAGGCTTGCTTTTGTTTGGCCCTAAACTAATTCGTACGGTTGGCACTGAAATTACTGACATCGATAAGTCGCGTGCGTTCTGTGTAGCTCTCGCTGCATCGATCACTGTAATTATTGCATCGCAACTAGGTTTGCCGGTGAGTTCAACGCACATTGCGGTAGGTGGTGTATTTGGTGTTGGTTTCTTGCGTGAGTACTTGCGCTTCAACTCTGCTGTGAAATTGCACAAGATTGCTGAGCAGCATGAAGGAAAAGAACGCCAGCGTTTAGAGAAGTTTTTGGAAGACTTCCAGAATGCAGATCTAAAAGAAATGGAAGACTTGATTAAAGAAGCAAAAGCGAAGAAGGAAAAGCTTGGTATCAACAAAAAAGACCGTAAGCGTTTGAAGAGTGTATACAAAGAGCAGCTCGTAAAACGTTCAGCAATTAAGAAAATTGTGACGGCTTGGATCGTGACT
>NZ_LWGF01000318.1:0-993 GCF_001635355.1 Oleiphilus sp. HI0125 | reverse complement strand
GTCAAAATGTTGAACACGCTTCAGAACTGCGTGAACTTCTTCTAGTTCGACTGGATCTTCATCTTCTTCGTTAAATAGACCTTGATGAATATCTTCAATGGTATTTTGTAGATAGCCTTCCATGTCAATCGCATCAATAATTGTTTCTGCAATTAAACGATCGCGGTCAGAAAATGGTGTTAGATTAAGTTGCCATAGCAGGTGATCATTCAGAGACTCGCTAATTGAATTTCTGCTTTCGAAATCGCTGTCGTTCTCATCTGGCATTGTGCCAGAGCTTGCTGGGCCACTTGTTTGGTAGATGTCTTCCCATGCAGTATCGACAGGTAAATCGGTTGGTATCGAATCGCTAAATTCATCGCGTTCGCTTTCGTGAAGATCTCGTGATGGCTCGACTTCTGAATTTGATACTTCGCTAGATTGTTCATTTTTTGAATTTTGCTCTGACTCGCTATTTGGCGTCTCAGGACTGTCTTCAATCATTTCTAGCATTGGGTTTGATTCCAATGCTTCTTGGATTTCCGCCTGAAGATCTAGAGTCGATAGCTGAAGCAGTTTAATAGCCTGCTGCAGCTGGGGCGTCATTGTAAGACTTTGCCCCATTTTGAGTTGTAGGGATGCCTTCATTACCATCAGTCGGTCATCCTAACTTTTTCAGTGTTTTTGTCATTGTCGAACGAATTCTCTATGTGCTTGTCCAGCACGTAATGTCATATCTTCTATTTTAAGAACTTCCGAGAAGAATTTGAACGAGTTTTTGATGAACTTAGTTAAACCTTTTTTCACTGGTAATTGCACAGGGAATTTGGTTTTAAATTGTAAATTCATCGCCAAGGTAAACCTCGCGCACCTTTTTGTTCTCTAATACTTGCTCAGACGAGCCTGATGCAATGATGTGTCCATTGCCAACAATATAGGCTTGTTCGCAAATGTCTAAGGTCTCTCTCACGTTGTGGTCGGTGATAAGTACGCCAATATCTCGGTCGCGAACTT
>NZ_LWGF01000317.1:0-1181 GCF_001635355.1 Oleiphilus sp. HI0125 | reverse complement strand
CTAGTGTGAGTGGTAATCGGATGGTGAACGTGCTGCCTTTGCCAGACTGCGACTCAACTTCGACAGAGCCATTAAGCTCTTGGATATTTCGTCGCACAACGTCCATCCCGACGCCACGACCTGAAATATCGGTGATTTCAGCCGCGGTCGAAAATCCAGGTTTGAAAATCAAATCATAGATCTGTTCATCGCTGAGATTATCACTCGCTTTCACCAAGCCATTATCAATGGCTTTCTCAAGAATACGATCACGATTCAGGCCTGCGCCATCATCAATGATTTGAATCACTATGTTGCCACCCTGATGAAAGGCATTCAGAGTAATTTTACCCATTTCATCTTTGCCAGCTGCAACGCGCGCTTCAGGCGATTCAATGCCGTGATCTAACGAGTTTCGGACTAGATGAACAAGAGGGTCTCCAACACGTTCCATCACTGTTTTGTCGAGTTCCGTTTGCTCACCCATCAACTCCAACTCAACATGCTTGCCGAGTTGTTTGCTCGTATTATGAACCAAACGGGGAAACCGCGAGAACGCAAAACTAATTGGTAGCATGCGTATACGCATAACGCTTTCTTGAAGCTCACGCGTGTGATTGTTGAGCTGCTCAAGCCCTTCCATTAGTCGTGGCAACTTGTCGACAGTAAAATTTCTGCCGAGTTCACCTAGCATAGATTGGGTAATCACTAGTTCCCCAACCATATTAATCAGGCTATCAACCTTGTCGGTTCCGACACGTATTGACGCACTTTCAGCCTTCGCTTTGGGTTCGGCTTTGGCCGCAGTAGTTTGAGGTTTTTCTGCGACGACTTGGCTCGGAGCGGATTCCGCTACCACAGGTGCAGGTTCAGCTGGCGAAGACGCATCCTCTGAGGTATTTGAACTCGACGCTTCGGCAAGCCCAGCACCGCCGATATCTATTGCCTCAATCGTCAATTCAGAATCATCAACGACCCATTCGAACACTTCGTCGACTTGCTCTTTTGTTGCCTCGCCAAACAAAGAAATATTCCATGCGAGATAGCAGGCATCAGCTTCAATGTCATCTAGTTTCGGGACATCTGAGGCATCCACGTCGACCTCAAGCTCACCGAGTTCAGCCAGCTCTCTGAACATCCGAACAGGCTCGTTACCCGTTCGTAAAATATCTGTAGAAGGACGGAAAAATATTTGCCATCCG
>NZ_LWGF01000316.1:0-1090 GCF_001635355.1 Oleiphilus sp. HI0125 | reverse complement strand
TGGTATGAACTGCCTCCAACATTAGAAGATCTAAGTAATCTGATCATCGCGTCAATGGGGAAAGGCCAGCGTCAGTTTGAAACCTTTTTGCATGAGTTGGATCAACAACTTCAGGTGATGACAGATTTCTTATCAGGGCATGATGAGAGAGATCAAACGTGGTTGGACTTGAGTAAACAACTTGAACAGAGCGTGAATGAAAAACGCATCGCGCTTGAATTGAATGCCGATGGGCAGCCTATCCCTGAACTTGAAAAGCAGTTAAAAGACTCGATTCGCGAGCACCTCGAAGACATTTCAGACATCGCCGTTGAATTCGTCAAACGCGGAGAAAAACTCAGCGCTGGTTTTCAGCCAGAGTTAGAGGCAGTGCAGCAAGGTGTTCAAAGTTTGTTGCTTGAACAAAAGAAGTTACGCTCTCAACTCGAAGAAGAGCGTCACTCAGCACTCGAAGATGTACTCACAGGATTGGCAAGCCGCGAAGCCTACGACGAGCGTTTAGAGTTCGAATATTTACGTTGGCAACGCTACAAAAAGCCGGTGGCACTTTGTGCGGCAGATATTGATCATTTCGATTCAATTAATGAACGCTATGGACATTTATCTGGTGATAGGACTCTGCAGATTATCGGTAAAGAACTTAAAGAGCGTATGCGCAAGACTGATTTTGTTGCGCGTTATGGCGGCGAGAAATTCATATTTATTCTGCCCGTTACGAAAATAGATGTTGCTGAGCAAGTGATGGAAAAGTTGCGTAAAACGATTATGTCGTTGCCACTTCATTTTAGAGCGCAGCGCGTTAAGTTAACCGTCTCATTTGGCTTGGTTGAGTTTCATGAGTGTGAGCATTTTTCAGAATTAAGCGTTAAAGCTGACCAAGCATTAGCGCAAGCAAAGAGACAAGGTCGAAATCAAGTATGCGTATGGCATGCAGAGGCCGATAAGAAGAATAGTGAAGAGTAAAGAGGTGGGTGATGTTCGAATTAACTTTCTACGGTGAGTTACAACCTGGTGCGGATTTAGACGACTGTAAAGCTAAGCTTGCGCAGTTATTTAAAGCCAATCCTGCACAGATCGAAAAAATGTTTTC
>NZ_LWGF01000315.1:0-1439 GCF_001635355.1 Oleiphilus sp. HI0125 | reverse complement strand
CAGAGCAACAAGACGTCATAGCCCTCCCTATCTCATCAATTTATGGCACTAACCTCGTATTTAAAGTGGTCGATGACCGACTTGAATCACTGAACGTGGACATCATCGGTAACTTGTATAGCGATACACAAAGAGACCGAATTTTAGTACGCAGCAACCAACTGGAGGATGGCGACAGAATCATTACCACCCAGCTACCCAAAGCCATCAATGGTTTGAAAGTTTCTATTCAAGGCGCTGAGGTGGTTAAGTAATGGCGCTCGACACAGGGAAACACAAGCACGATTTAATCGGACGATTCGCGCAGCACCGTGTTGCCGCTAACTTGTTGATGCTGATACTGCTGATCGCAGGAGCGGTATCTCTGCTCAAACTCAACACACAATTTCTCCCCTCATTTCAGCCCGATTATATTACAGTTCGTGTCATTTGGCCGGGAGCCAGTGCTGAAGACGTTGCTAAGTCCATTGTTACGCCCTTAGAACAGGAATTACGTGACCTTGATTACGTGAAAGAGATGAAGTCGACCTCGTATCAAGCAAGCGCTGTGATCAGCCTTGAATACGATGAAGGCACAGACATGGGACTTGCCCTCGATCAGGTAAAGGAACAGGTATCCTTGGTCCGGAATCTCCCGTCTGATGCGGAAGAACCCGAAATATCTAAAGTGGTGATCAATGAAGATGTCGCAACCCTAATACTATCGGCAGACGCCTCTCGCGATGAGCTTCGCCCGCTCGCTTACGACTTCGAACGCGAGCTAATTGCACGTGGTATCTCAAAGGTTGAACTTATTGGACTTCCCGCGCAAGAAATTGCAATCACGGTATCCACTCAGGACATTAACAGAATCGGAGAATCTATTCCTTCTCTCGGCAGGTCGATCACGAGCGCTAGCCAAGATATTCCTGCTGGCACCTCGGCAAAGGATGAAGTCGCACGAGAGCTGCGCAGCATTGAACAACGCCGCGACCAAGAAAGTTTTAAGGATCTTGTCGTGCTCACAGCTAAAAACGGAGAACGATTGCGGCTTGGTGAGTTTGCAGAAGTAGAACGACGCAACAAAGAAAAACAAGTCGAGGTATTTTATAAGGACCGCCCCGCCGTATTGATGAGAATATTGCGAACGCCCTCCTCTGACACACTTCAAGCCGCAGAGACCTTTAATACTTGGCTTAAAGAAACCAGTGAAAGCTTGCCTCCAACGGTGTACTTAGATTCATACAACGAAGCATATGTATTAATCGAAGACCGTATCAACCTACTTGTGAAGAACGGCATCGGTGGATTGATTCTCGTCGTCGCAATTTTATTTATCTTTTTAAATGGTCGCGTCGCGTTTTGGGTCACGATTGGTATACCTGTTTCATTCGCAGGAACGCTTGCTGTTATGTACGCAATTGGTGGTACCATCAACATGGTCAGCATGTTTGCGCTTA
>NZ_LWGF01000314.1:0-704 GCF_001635355.1 Oleiphilus sp. HI0125 | reverse complement strand
TGATCTTAACCAAGATTTTATTCCCCCCGTTCGCTTCTGACATGCTTGCCACTCAAATTTTTGCGCATCTCCCCAGATGGGAAGAGGTTGCGCATTATCACATTCAGCATGCGTTTGGTTCCAACTATCTTGATCAAACCACAGCACATCAATATCCGAAGGTTTAGGAGTTGCCAAAGGATATTGTGGAACCGATGACATAAAGCGTGTCCATAATCGCAAAGCTCCCGAACTTCCGGTTAAACCGATCGATTCATTTTGATCATTGCCAAGCCAAAACACGCCTAAGTAATCCCCTGAAAAACCGGCAAACCAGCTATCTCGAAAATCATTTGTTGTTCCAGTTTTTCCAGCTGTCAGCAATTGTGTGGGCAAAGTTCGATAAGCTGATCGTCCAGTGCCAGCACGCATGACCTCTTGCATGCCACTCTGCAACAGATAACTCGCTTCAGGCGAAATCACTTGCTCAACATTAAAGTGATATCGCGACAACAAATTACCTTGGTGATCTGTCACCTCACGAATTGCTCGCAAGGGCATATTAAAACCATTACTCGCGATCGTCTGATAAAACTTTGCGACATCGAAAGGCGTCATCGCTTGAGCACCCAGCAGCAATGACGGGTAAGGGTTAAGCGCCTCGTTCACGCCTAGTCGCCTCAAACTTTCTCGCACCCTATCCATACCAAGCTGCAAGCCAAGTC
>NZ_LWGF01000313.1:0-1347 GCF_001635355.1 Oleiphilus sp. HI0125 | reverse complement strand
CGTTCAATGGCGACATATGTCTGTTTGCGCGAAAACCGTTTGGAGGTTTGTACATATTTTTGGGTGATCTTACTGGTCACGGTTTAGCCGCCGCAATTGGCACGATTCCATTGTCTCAAGTATTTTTTACGATGACGCGAAAAGGTAAGCCGGCGGCTTCTATCGTTAGGGAGATGAATCGTTCTTTGAGAAACTTTGTGCCGCGATCAATGTTTTGCGCTGCGGGCTTTATTGAGCTGGATGCTAGTGGTGAAAGGGCAAGGGTATGGTTGGGTGGTTTGCCTGCTTGTTATCATGTTAATGCCTATGAAGGAAAATGTAATGAAGTGCTTTCTAAACATCTGCCTTTAGGGATTCTTGAGAATGAAGCGTTTAATGCCAGTATGGATGATATTGATTTCCACCAGGGAGATTCTCTTCTTCTAATGACTGATGGAATTCCAGAGTCGACAAACAGCACTGATGAAATGTTTGGGATGGATCGTGTAGCTCAGTGTGTTTCAAGAGAGCAAACGGACGTGTTCAAGGAGATGTTGAGTCAATACCACAGCTTTGTTGAGGATGCACCTCAGCATGATGATGTATCTTTACTAGAGGTGATGGCATATAAGCCGGAAGCTGATGATATTCTTATGAACGACGTTTCGATGTTTCCCTGGAAAACCTCGCTCATGTTCAATGAGGAATTCTTGCGTAAAGATCTAAATATTGCGTCTGAGGTGTTTTATTTGCTTCCGGATCGACCTGAATTTGCGGTTCATCAGGAAACAATTGCAACTGTCCTGACGGAGTTATTCTGTAATGCCTTGGATCATGGCATTTTGCAGTTATGCTCTTCTCTGAAACAAGATGCAGAAGGTTTTGAAAGTTATTATTTGATGCGTGCAGAGCGCTTGACAGCATTAAGCGAAGCGAGCATTGAAATAAAACTTGAGTACGGTCTTGATGAACCAAGAGTTCTCGATATTGAGATTATCGATTCAGGCGCTGGATTTGATATTTCCGACATCACAGAAAGGCCTTTCGATGATCATGCTCCTAGTTTTCACGGGAGAGGTTTGAAGTTGGTTGAATCGCTCTGCCGCAAAGTGCGCTTAAACGATAAGGGGAATAGTGTGCGAGCCTCAATTCGACTCGCATAAATGGTCTTAAGCTTTGCTGTGATAGAACAAGAATACGTCGGTTAGTTGTTCAGCAATGATCGTTTCAAACTGTTGCATTAACTTCTTATTGTTGATGATTGGAGCAAAGTCTTCATTATCAAATAAACCAGATAAGGCCATATACGGAAGTAACAATTCGGCGCTTATTTCTTCGTTCTGATTAAACCAATCTGACTCGTTATTT
>NZ_LWGF01000312.1:0-1179 GCF_001635355.1 Oleiphilus sp. HI0125 | reverse complement strand
AGGAGATGACGAACCTTCTATGGCAAATCCAGTTATGTCGGATAAAGTTGTCTTGGCTATGCTGGATGAAGCGAAATTGGTTAGCTCTCACTAATTTAATTGTTTCTTTACTATGTGCTCAAATATGTAATCGCATGGTAAGTATTTCCTCTATCTAACTGCTCTGTGCACTGATAACCTCTGCCGCAAAAATACAATGGTTTTTTCGGCATGCTTAATACCTATATCCATCTCGGATCTTCTGAGTCTTCTTCATTTGAATTAAGTGACTATGGTGTATGGGTTTGTGTTGATTCTGGTTTTGATATATCCGCGCTGAACGAGCGAATTCAGAATGGTCTTGAGTGTGGTTTAAGCCTTTTTGAGACTTTGAAAGCTGGCCTTGGTGTACTTGACGAATTTCAGCGTGATGGTGCAAATATTCTTCTATGCCGCTTTGATTCGTTCCATTATGAGTTGTGTTGGATCGGCGAGATGGGAGCTGCCTTACTCCATGGAGATGAGGGCGTATTGCCTCTAATTTCGGAATCTTCTCATAAGGTTGAGCGAATTATCGGCGACCTTCATACTGATGAAATATTGGTGTTTGGCAACTCTTTATTATTGCCTAATGTTTCTAAGATAGGTGATGCTTTGGATCTGATGCTGTCTGAATCACCTAACTCTGTTGAGGGCGCAGTCAAAAATATCGCGAGAAGCAGCGACTACAATCAATGTTTAGACGGTGCGGTCTTTATACATTATCCATTGAACGAGCCAAGTTCATTACTAAAAGATTTGCCACAGTTAAGAGCTAGGCGTCGAGTACGTAACAAGCTGCTTGCTATCACGAAGCCTGTTTTAGCATTGGTGTTAGTAGGGTCACTTCTTGGTTGGTTGCTAACGAGTCAAGTAGCTTTGTCTTAGCAAATGTCCTTTCCATGCTTTAAAAAGAACAAAAATAAAGCCAATACAAAACGCTCCAACGACTAAACCTAAGGCGCTATGTTCGACAGTGTTAGCAGAATCTGGCGTTGAGGCGAATACATAGTCATAAAATAGAAAGAAGCATAGCAACAGTCCTATGACACTCGTTGCTGCTTGACTAATGAGTATCCCATGCGCGGGAATCGTGTCATGGAAATGGCACTTCACGCATAGATAGTTTTCGGTGTACTCCGGCTCACCTTCTTGAACGGC
>NZ_LWGF01000311.1:0-1197 GCF_001635355.1 Oleiphilus sp. HI0125 | reverse complement strand
TTGCGGATCAATCCCGGCGATATTCTGGGGGTCTAAATACAGCAAACGTGTACCAGGCAACATCTTGCAGCCAATTCTTGCAATGTTATTGCTGGGTATCGGAATGAAATACGCGTTCTTTTAAGTCTCTCTCATGAACGGTGATTAAGTTTACTTTTTGAGACAATGCCATAGGATATAGTTTCGCAGTATTTGTCACGTTTTCTGAGAGTTAAAACATAGCCAAAATGCTACTCACAACTAAATTCCTTGCTCCCGCATTTAATCCTAATAGTGTCTCACGTCCTAGATTGTTAGACCGTCTTATTTCTCGATCCGCAAGAAAATTAGTACTTGTATCTGCTCCTGCTGGATACGGCAAAACAACCCTGATTTTACAGTGGCTGCACCAGCAAGACCGCCGTGTTAGTTGGCTCTCAATAGATGAACACGACAATAATGCCCAGAGATTCTGGCAATATGTAATCGGCAGTATTGCGACCGCAATTGATAATTTCGGTGAAGAAGCCAATCAATTAATTTCTGAGCATCAACCAAGCGAAGCCGTTGTAACCTCTCTCGTTAACGAGTTAACAACTTGGTCTATGGCCGGTAACGAATTGTCTGTAGTTCTCGACGACTTTCATAATATTACCGACCCAGAAATCTTGCGCAGCTTTGCTTACTTAGTTGACTTCATTCCACCTAATGTAGAAATCATTCTTACATCTCGGTTTGAGCCTGCATTGTCGATATCTCGCTGGAGCGTCAAAAATTGGGTAGACGCGATATACGCCTCTGATCTCGTATTCAGCTATGACGAGTCAAAAGCTTTTTTCAAAGACTACATGTCACTTGCATTTACCGACAAACAAATCCAAGACATATTTCAACGGACAGAAGGCTGGATTGCAGCAATGCAGCTGACAGCCTTGTCTGCATCAGGTAAGCCAGATAACGAACAAGCCTATATTAGTACGAAGAAATTACTGGCTGACGAACGTCATTTTTCAGATTATGTGTTAAGTGAAATTCTCGGGTTGCAGCCTGAAGAGACCCAAAGCTTTTTACTAGACTCCTCTTGCTTACTGCGCTTAAACGCTGAGCTATGCGACTACATCCGCGGAACGAACAATAGTCGAGAAATACTGCAAGAACTCGAACAAAAAAATCTTTTCCTGATCCCGCTAGATAGCCAAGGTGAGTGGTTTCGCTACC
>NZ_LWGF01000310.1:0-1296 GCF_001635355.1 Oleiphilus sp. HI0125 | reverse complement strand
GCCTGTTCTAGATCGGGATCGTAGACAGTTACTTCACCCTGATATACATATATTTTCTGAGCTAATGGCGCTTTTGTTTCCCAATAAAACAGATCTGGCTTCTTAGCCTTAAATTCACCCCGTGTTTCTTGAACACGTGTACCTCTGCCATCAACGACAAATTGGATAAATGCCCCCTGAATATCCGCCGATTCAGATAGCAATGCAGACAATTCATCTGCGTCTGTGCGTGTTTTTGAAAACAGATCAAAAGAGGCAATGATTAAAATCGTTACGAGAGAAAACCGTAAAGAGAGGGATTTCAGCAAGGTATGCTCTCCAAAAAAAAGAAAAGAGCATACCACAGGAGGAAATGGAAAAACTTAAGGCTTTGTTAGCCAATAAACCGTTTATGCTTCAGGTGGTGGCGGAGCTAGAACTTCACGACTGCCGTTGTGACCCGCCTCACTTACGACACCGGCTTGTTCCATCGCTTCGACCAAGTTTGCCGCACGATTGTAACCAATTTTCAGCTTACGCTGAACTGATGAAATTGACACACGTCGTGTTGTCGTAACAAAGGCAACAGCCTCATCAAACAAAGCATCTTGTTCACTTGCGCCAGAGTCTTCAGCGAAGGCTGCAGCGATCGGGTCACTTGATTCTCCGCCAGAGAGGACTTCCTCTAGATAATTAGGCTGGCCACGCTGTTTCCAATCATCAACTACCTTATGCACCTCGTGATCATCAACGAATGCGCCGTGTACCCGAACTGGAACACTTGTGCCCGGCGGCATATATAGCATGTCACCATGACCCAGCAACTGCTCTGCTCCACCTTGATCGAGAACCGTTCTTGAATCTATTTTTGACGAAACTTGGAAAGAAATACGAGTCGGAACGTTGGCTTTAATTAAGCCTGTGATCACATCAACCGATGGACGTTGCGTCGCCAGAATCAAGTGTATCCCTGCTGCACGCGCTTTTTGCGCGATACGGGCAATGAGTTCTTCAACCTTTTTACCGACAATCATCATCATGTCAGCAAACTCGTCAATCACGACAACAATAAAGGGCAAGTTTGTTAACTCTGGGTGATGCTGCTCTTCATTTAGTAGATGTTCATCTGGCTGCCATAGAGGGTCGAGGATTGGTTCACCTGCCTCAGCTGCAGCTTTCACCTTGCGGTTATAGCCAGCGATATTTCGAACACCAAGAGATGCCATCAATTTATAACGACGCTCCATCTCAGCAACACACCAACGCAAGGCGTTTGCCGCCTCTTTCATGTCTGTTACAACAGGCGTTAAGAGATGC
>NZ_LWGF01000309.1:0-6740 GCF_001635355.1 Oleiphilus sp. HI0125 | reverse complement strand
AATATTATGGGAACAGCAGAAGAAATGAATCGCTTTTTCCAGATGATGCTTAACGGCGGTGAATGGAAGGGAAAGCAGGTAGCGAAGGAGATTACGATTCGTCGAGCGATTCAAGAGGTTGCGAGTGTTCAGTTTGATCGTACCTTGATGATGCCAATGCGTTATAGCGCGGGTTTAATGCTTGGTGGCAAGCCAGTCGGTATTTGGGGTGCGAATAGTTCGGCTTGTTATGGGCATATTGGTTTAATCAATAAAATGGCTTGGGCCGACCCTCGAAGGGAGATTAGCGTTTCTCTTATGACTAGCGGCATTCCTATTGTTGCAAACAATATTCCTTCTCTTGTGCGTTTTGTTAACGCAATTTCTAAGAACTGTTCTATTACCAAGATATAAAACGTCTATTATAGAGGGCGCGTATTCCGGTATAATGCGCGCCCTTTCTATTGTTAGTTCTGTTCACTAGGTGAAACTCATATATGTCGGACACTGCACCAACTAAATCTAAGCACTTTCTTGAAACGATTATTGAAGAAGATTTGGCTTCAAATAAACACGAAGGTCGAGTTGTTACTCGCTTTCCTCCTGAGCCGAACGGTTATCTGCATGTAGGCCATGCGCGCTCAATTTGGGTTAACTTTGGTTTGGCGCAGCAATATGGCGGAGTTTGTAATCTTCGTTTTGATGACACAAATCCTGAGAAAGAAAGCCAAGAATTTATTGATGCAATTCAAGAGGATGTGCGCTGGTTAGGCTATGAATGGAATGGCGACGCACGTTATGCCTCAAGTTACTTTGATAAATTATATGAGTGGGCCTTACATCTTATTCGAGAAGGTAAGGCCTATGTGTGTGAACTCAGTGCGGAGCAAGCTTCTGAATATCGCGGTTGGGCGACTAAGCCTGGTAAAGACAGCCCTTATCGAGAGCGTTCTGTTGAAGAGAATCTAGAGCTCTTTGAAAAAATGAGAGCTGGTGGTTTCGATGAAGGGGCGGCTTCTCTTCGTGCGAAAATCGATATGGCTTCGCCAAATATGAATTTGAGAGACCCGATTCTTTATCGAATTCGCAAGGTTGAACATCACCAGACAGGTGATAAATGGTGTATTTATCCGAGCTATGATTTTGCGCATGGCCAAGAAGACGCGATCGAAGGCGTTACGCACTCCATCTGTACTCTGGAGTTTCAGTCTCATCGCGCTTTGTATGATTGGTTTGTTGAGAATCTTCCCGTTCCTGCTAGGCCAACTCAGTATGAAATGGGGCGTTTGAACTTGAATTATACGGTCACCAGTAAGCGTAAGCTTAAGCAGCTTGTTGATGAGAATCATGTGGCGGGATGGGATGATCCAAGAATGCCAACCATATCAGGAATGCGTCGTCGTGGGTTTACTCCGAATTCGCTTAAAAGCTTCTGTGAAATGATTCCTGTAAGCGCTAAGAACAACAGTGATGTGGATGTAGCTCAGCTAGAAAAAGCGATTCGTGATGATTTGAATGAACAAGCGCCTCGCGCGATGTGCGTGATGAATCCTCTTAAAGTCACGGTCATTAATATTGATGAGGCTGACTCAGGTCTTGAGATGAAAGCTGCGAACCATCCAAACAAACCTGAGTTAGGCGAGAGAGTGATCCCATTCTCGGAAACGTTGTATATCGATAAAGCTGACTTCAATGAAGACAATACCTTGTCACGCAAAAAGTTTAAGCGCTTAGTGAGCGGAGAGTATGTTCGTCTTCGCAGTGCTTATATTATTAAGTCTGAAGAAGTGATTAAAGATGATGCGGGTGAAATCATTGAGCTTAAGGTCTCGCTTGTTCCGGGTACTGTCGGTGAGAACGTTGAGGGTGTAAAACCTCGCGGTGTGATTCACTGGGTCTCTGCAGAGAATGGAGTAAAAGCAACCATTCGCGATTACGATCGTTTGTTCTCCGACCCGAATCCTGATGCAGGTGAGGGTGATTTTTTAGCCCATATCAACCCGAATAGTTTGAAAGAATATGAAGGCGTTGTTGAACCAGCGTTAGCTGCAGCGAAGCCAGAAGATAGCTTTCAGTTTGAGCGAGAAGGGTATTTTGTTGCAGATCGTTTTGATCACGCGGCAGACAAATTGGTATTTAATAAAACGATCGGTCTTCGTGATGTTTGGAGTGGTAAATAATGTCTGAGCTTAAATTATTTAATACGCTGACTGGCAAGAAAGAAGTATTTAAACCTATCGAAGAGGGCAAAATTCGTATGTACGTCTGTGGTATGACGGTGTACGACTATTGTCATATTGGCCATGCTCGCGTGATGGTTGGCTTTGATGTGATTACGCGTTTCCTTCGTCATATCGGTTACGACGTCACTTACATTCGAAATATCACAGACGTTGATGACAAAATTTTTGCACGTGCGAATGAAAATGGCGAAGCATTTGATGCCTTAACTGAGCGCTTTATTAATGCTATGCATGAAGATGAACGAGCATTGGGCACTTTACCTCCGACCCAAGAACCGCGCGCTACTGAGCATATGGGTAATATTATCTCGATGACTGAAACACTGATCGAGAAAGGCTTCGCCTACGCTGCTGATAATGGTGATGTTTATTATCGTGTTAAGAAGTTTGATGGTTACGGCAAACTCAGTAAGAAAAATATCGATGATCTGCAGTCCGGTGCGCGCGTTGGTATTGAAGAGTTGAAAGAAGACCCATTAGATTTTGCATTATGGAAAGCTGCAAAAGAGGGTGAGGCATACTGGGACTCTCCTTGGGGTAAAGGCCGTCCGGGCTGGCATATAGAATGTTCGGCAATGTCGACTTGTTGTCTTGGTAATACCTTCGACATTCATGGTGGTGGTCCTGATTTGAAGTTCCCGCATCATGAAAATGAGATTGCGCAGAGCGAAGCGGCTACTGGCGAAACCTATGTGAATTACTGGATGCATGCCGGCGCTGTCCGGGTTAATAAAGAGAAGATGTCTAAGTCTTTGGGTAACTTCTTTACTATTCGCGAAGTGCTTGAAAAGTACTCTCCTGAAGTGGTGCGTTACTTCCTCACATCAAGCCAATATCGCAGTCAAATTGATTATTCGGAAGCGAGCTTAGCGGAAGCGCAAAGCGCGCTAGATCGTATGTATCAATCTTTGCGTGGATTAGAGATTTCAGAAGTTGATCTTGAGGTCTCTTATGTTGACCGTTTCAAATCGGCAATGTGTGATGATTTCAATACGCCAGTTGCGCTAGCGGTGTTGTTTGATTTGGTTAAGGCACTTAATTCAGCGAAAGATGCAGCTGAGAAAAATCAGCTTGCATTTACGTTGAAGCAATTGGCTGGCGTTCTTGGTTTGCTTGAGTCGGATCCAGATGCTTATTTTAAACAAGCGCCGACACAAGATGGTGGACTGGCTGAAGATGAAATTGAAGCGTTGATTGCTCAGCGACTTCAAGCGCGTGCGGACAAAAACTGGGCTGAGTCAGATCGCATACGTGATGAGTTAGCCGAACAAGGCATTGTTCTTGACGATGGTAAAGATGGGACAACCTGGCGTCGCGCTTAGTTTACAAGTGTTTATGTGTAAAAAAGGCGACCTAAGGGTCGCCTTTTTTATTGATACGATATTGCTTTAGTCGTGAAGCTGCTCTGCAGCGTATAAGGTGTTTTCCATAAGTGTCGCTACTGTCATTGGTCCGACTCCACCGGGCACGGGAGTAATCCAACCAGCGCGTTCTTTTGTGATATCAAATTCCACATCACCAACAAGCGTCCCGTCTTCTAGGCGATTGATACCTACGTCAATAACAATAGCGCCGGGTTTAATCCATTCGCCTTTAACAAGGCCAGGTTTGCCAACCGCTACAACTACGATATCAGCTTGAGATACTTTTTCGGGAAGGTTTTGGGTGAAGCGATGGGTAGTAGTTACGGTGCAGCCAGCTAATAACAGTTCTAGGCCCATTGGGCGGCCGACGATGTTTGAGGCACCAACTATTACAGCGTCTTTGCCTCGTATTGTTTGTCCAGTTTTTTCGAGTAGAGTGATCACGCCTTTAGGTGTGCAAGGTCGTAAAAGTGGCATTCGCTGAGCTAAGCGACCTATATTAAAAGGATGGAAGCCGTCTACATCTTTGTCTGGTTTGATTTGCTCTAAAAGGTTGTCGCTATCAAGGTGGTCTGGAAGGGGAAGTTGGACAAGGATTCCATCTATTTCGGGGTCATTGTTATATTTGTCTATTAATGCTTCTAATTCGTGTTGTTGAGTGCTTTCCGGTAGAACGATCGCTTCGCTTTTAAATCCGACCTGCTCGCATGCATTGTTTTTGTTTCGAACATAAACTTCAGAGGCAGGATCATCGCCGACGAGAATGACGGCGAGTCCAGGACGTCGTTTACCCTGTTCGATCCTTTCAGCGACTTGTTTTGCGATCTCTTCCTTCAGTTGTGTGGCGACAGCTTTGCCATCAATTATTTGTGCACTCATGACTGTGTAACTGCTTTATATGGTTGCTATGTAGAATTGCGGGCATTTTGTCATGCTCATATCAGAATAAAAAGACTTTTACATAAGGGATTTGGTTGCTATTTAAGCGCCGAAAAATAAATTAATAAATTAGTTGTTTTTGTTGTTGACGACCTGCAAAACCGTATGTATTATTCGCGCCATCTTGTTGAGGGGGTAACCCAAAGCAAGGCAAGTCGGGGTATAGCGCAGTCTGGTAGCGCGCCTGCTTTGGGAGCAGGATGTCGGGAGTTCGAATCTCTCTACCCCGACCACTTCTACAGCTAATATATAGATAGTAGATAGGGTTCGAGCGCCCGTAGCTCAGTTGGATAGAGCAACGGCCTTCTAAGCCGTCGGTCGTAGGTTCGAATCCTACCGGGTGCGCCATTAAATGGTTGATCCGAGTAATGGTGGGCGTAGCTCAGTCGGTAGAGCTCAGGATTGTGATTCCTGCGGTCGAGGGTTCGATCCCCTTCGCCCACCCCAATATCTATATAAGTAAGGGCAACCCTTGCTGTAAGTAAAATATGTGCGAAAGTGGCGGAATTGGTAGACGCGCTGGATTTAGGTTCCAGTATCGCAAGATGTGAGAGTTCGAGTCTCTCCTTTCGCACCAAGTTTTACTTAGTTTGCAAAGTTTTTAATCCTAACTTTATATCCCTTCATTTATTGTGAATAAAGTGCTTGCCAAGTGCGGTATTGACTCTTACTATTCGTTCCCCATTATTTGCGTGCGGTTTGCCTGAGCGGTCTGGCTAGAAGGCGTTACGTTGCAGGCAAGCAAAGTTAATTAAGTTTTTGAGAATTGAGGAATTTCCATGCAAGTTTCTGTTGAAACAACATCTTCCATCGAGCGTCGCATCACTATTGGCGTTCCAGCAGAACAAATAGAAACGGAAGTAGAGCAGCGACTGCAGCAAACAGCGCGCACTGTGCGCTTAAACGGTTTCCGTCCAGGTAAAGTTCCAGCGAAAGTTGTTAAGAAGCGTTTTGGTGGTCAAGTTCGCCAAGAAGTTATCGGTGAATTGATGCGCAATTCATATATCGAAGCTCTAGGTAAAGAAGGCATTAACCCTGTTGGCTACCCTAAGTTTGAGCCGAAGCAGGTTGACGAAGGTAAAGACTTCGAGTTCGTAGCTGTTGTTGAGGTTTATCCAGAGCTTGAAAATATCGAGGTTGATGGAATTACTCTTGAAGAGCCAAATGCTGAGATTAAAGAAAAAGACATTAAAGAAATGATTGATGTGTTGCGTCGTCAGCATGGTACGCCTAAGTCTGTTAAGCGTAAGTCCAAAAAGAAAGACACTTTGGTTGTGGATTATAAAGGTTTCATTGGTGATGATCAGTTCCAGGGCGGAACAGCTGAAGATCAGCGAATCACACTTGGTTCAGGTCAAATGATTCCAGGCTTCGAAGAAGGTTTGGTTGGAGCCAAAGCTGGTGAAGAAGTTGAACTAAATGTTACTTTCCCAGAAGACTACGGTAACGAAGAATTGGCGGGTAAAGATGCTCGTTTTGAAGTTTCTGTAAAAGAGAATATCGAAATTAAACTTCCTGAAATGGACCAAGAGTTCTTCAGTAAGTACGGCGTAGACTCTGACGACGAAGATCAGTTTAAAGCTGAAGTCGTTAAGAATATGGAGCGTGAGCTTAAGAACGCGGTAGCAAATAACCTTAAACAGCAAATGGTGACACAACTGGGTGATCGTAACGATGTTGAAGTTCCACAAGGTTTGATTGATCAAGAGATTGATGCGATGAAACGTGAAGCTGTTCAGCAATTTGGCGGTGGTCAAGATATGGACTTGTCTCAGCTTCCAAATGAGTTATTCGCTGAGCAGGCGGCTAAGCGTGTTAAGACAGGTTTGTTGTTCGCTGGTATCGTTAAAGATAACGATATTAAAGCGGATGCAGCTAAGGTTGATGAGAAGATTCAAGAGATTGCAGGTACTTACGAATCACCTGAAGAGGTTATTGAGCACTACAATAAGCCAGAGAATCGTACACAGGTAGAAGCTGTTGTAGTTGAAGATGCGGTAATTGAGCTTCTTAAGGAAAAAGCAAAAACTAAGAAAAAGAAAATGTCTTACCAAGAAGCTGTGCAGTCTGCACAAGCGCAAGCGTAAACTTATTTTCTTTACAGGCCTGAAGAACGTTTGTTTTTCGGCTACACTTGAAAACAGCTGGTATTTTACCAGCTGTTTTTGATTTAGGGCTTGAAAAATGTCCGCACTGCCACGATGTAGGGATAGGA
>NZ_LWGF01000308.1:0-272 GCF_001635355.1 Oleiphilus sp. HI0125 | reverse complement strand
AATAATGAGCTACAGGGGTCCCATGAGCGAAGCACCATCAATTATTACCAATAGCGGCTTAGTGCCAATGGTTATCGAGCAAACCGCACGCGGCGAGCGTTCATTTGATATTTACTCGCGTTTGTTGAAAGAGCGAGTGATTTTCTTGGTAGGTCAAGTTGAAGACCACATGGCAAATTTGGTTGTAGCTCAGTTATTATTTTTGGAATCAGAGAATCCAGATAAGGATATTCACCTGTATATTAATTCACCGGGTGGGTCAGTTACTGCGG
>NZ_LWGF01000307.1:0-1573 GCF_001635355.1 Oleiphilus sp. HI0125 | reverse complement strand
CGCCTGTGCAGCCAATGGCAATTGTCATATAGCTGCGGTTATTTGAGGCGAATTGATCAATCCACTTGTCGAGGAAAGTAATAATTGAAGACTCCATTTCCTCGACTTCTGAATGTGAACTTAAGAAATCTTCAACAGGTTTGTCGAGCCCCGTGAATACGCGTAGAGATGGGTCCCAGTACGGATTAGGGAGGCATCGAACGTCAAAAACATAATCTGCATCGCTAGGCACGCCGTGTTTGAATCCAAACGATTGGAATAGTAGGGCCATTTCTTGTGTAGCTCTGCCTGCTACTCGTAGTTTGATATGGTCACGCAATTCATACAAAGACATGTCGCTTGTATTTATATTGAGGTCAGCCTGCCTGGAAATGGGTTCTAATAAAACGCTCTCTTTGTTGATGGCTTCGCTTAAGGAAATGTCGGGAGAGCTTAAAGGGTGTTTTCTTCGTGTCGCATGAAAGCGCTTTATGAGTGTTTCGCTATCCGCGTCAAGAAAGATAATGTCTGTTTCGATATTCTGATTTTGAAAGGCTTGATAAAAAGCAGGGAAGTTTTCTATGCCGCTTTGTAGGTTGCGGGCATCAATGCTCACGGCAACTTTTGCCAAGCGCTCATCTGTTTGTCTTGCTGATTGTGAGCCAAGCTCTAAGAGCAAACCGACAGGTAGGTTGTCGATGCAGTAATAGCCTAAGTCTTCTAAAACATGGAGGGCAGTACTCTTACCTGAGCCCGATCGGCCACTAATAATTACGAGTTTCATGGTGCCTCCACAGTAAGGCAGTTAGCTTTCAGTCATTAACGTATAAAGCTCAGAATCAGATGATGCAGCACGTAGTTTATTGCAAAAAGAAGAGTCATTAAATCTTTCCGCTATTTGGCTAAGTAACTCTAAATGTTCGCTGCTTGCTTCTTTAGGAACGATCAGAACAAACAGTAGATTAACTGGTTGGTTGTCGATTGCGTCAAACGCGATATCTTGTTCAAGTGTAAATAATGCGCCTATGACTTTTGAGCATCTCAACATTCTGCTGTGAGGGATGGCAATTCCTTGTCCGATTCCAGTGCTACCTAATTTCTCACGGGCAATTAGATTTTCGAATAAATCTTCTTCAGACAGCTCGGGGATTTCTTGTGAAATTGCAGCTGCGATATGCTCTAGTGTTTTTTTCTTGCTAGTGCCCGGGAAACTGACGCGAGTCAGTCCCGGAACAAGAATAGAGCTAATAGTAATTGAACCTTCGTTCATTTTTCTTCCAATACTACGAGTAGCTACACGGCCCCATGCGAGCGCGCAACTTGTTTTTCTTTGTGTTTCAGTATCTGTCGATCAAGCTTGTCTATAAGCTTATCGATAGATGTATACATATCTTCGTCTTCTGCAGTACCGTGAATGTCTGCGCCGCTAATGTGAAGTGTGGCTTCCGCAATTTGTCTTAGCTTTTCCACTGAAAGGGTGACCTGCACATTTGTTATACCGTCCACGTGACGCTCAAGCTTCTCTAGCTTGTCAGTAACGTAGTTTTTCATTGAATCTGTTAGTTCAACGTGGTGACCGGTGATGTTTACTTGC
>NZ_LWGF01000306.1:0-784 GCF_001635355.1 Oleiphilus sp. HI0125 | reverse complement strand
CGTCATTGCTTTAGGATAAAAAAACACAACAACAGCGCTTTTGTCTTTGTAATCTGACAAGTTAATTACGTCGCCGTCTTGATTGCTCAGCGAAAAATTTGGCGCGGTTTCGCCGACGGTTGGATGAGTCACAAAAAGTCTCCTTGTTATAAAGCGTTTACCAAAGTCTTGTTAGCGTTGCGGTTCGATGACAGCATCGAGATTTCTGTCGTCACAGAAGTCGATAAAGTTTTCGCGCAAGCTAGCAATATGCGTGTCGGCAGGAATGCGGATTAGCATATTTAGGTTGAACATTTGGGTTCCAGTGTGTGGCGCGCTATATGTTCCTGTGGAAAGATCATCAATATTGATTTGTGCAGATGAGAAAAACTGCGCGATTTCATGAACGATTCCAGGGTTGTCGAGGGCGACCACGTCTACGGTATACGAGAAAGCTTGCGCACTTGGACGTGCCACCGTGTGTTTTATTGTGGTTGTTAGGCCGAGCTCATCGGAAAGTGCAGGAAGGGCCTCTTCTAATTTTGTAATGCTGTTCGGCTGGCCAGAGATCATCATGATGACGGCAAACTCTCCACCAAGAACGGTCATGCGACTATCCACGATATTGCATTGAGCTTCTGCGCAAGCCTTTGCGAGCTGATTTACGATGCCTGGTTGGTCAGTGCCAATACTTGAAATTACTAAGTGAGAATCTTGAGTGCTTGTATTCATTATTATTCAATTCGCCATATAAAAGAGTTGTATTAAGAGTATAGGTATATCAGTAAGTTCTACCAAGCTTTCG
>NZ_LWGF01000305.1:0-1026 GCF_001635355.1 Oleiphilus sp. HI0125 | reverse complement strand
GCGCTAACATTTTGTTCTCGTTGCACGTAAAAGCGACCATGATGAAAGTCTCTCACCCGATCGTCTTTGGCCATGCTGTAAAAGTATATTTTAAAGAAGTCTTTGAAAAGCACGCAGAAACCTTTGAAAAGCTCGGTGTGAACGCGAACAATGGTTTAAGCAATGTTCACCAGAAAATTCAGTCTCTTCCATATTCGCAGCGTTCTGAAATTGAAGAAGATATTCGTAAGTGTTACGAAGATCGTCCTGAACTCGCTATGGTTGATTCAGACAAGGGTATTTCAAACTTACACGTTCCTAGCGACGTGATCGTTGATGCTTCTATGCCTGCAATGATCCGTATCGGCGGTAAGATGTGGGGCACCGATGGTAAGTTAAAAGATACCAAAGCGGTTATTCCAGAGAGTACCTACGCGACTATTTACCAAGAAATTATCAACTTCTGTAAGCATCACGATAACTTTGATCCAGTGACTATGGGCACGGTTCCAAACGTTGGTTTGATGGCTCAAAAAGCAGAAGAATATGGTTCGCACGATAAGACATTTGAGCTTGAAGCAGATGGAACTATTCGTGTTATTGATGATGCGGGCAATGTCTTGCTTTCTCACGATGTTGAGAAGGGTGATATTTGGCGTATGTGCCAGACAAAAGATCTTCCAATCCAAGATTGGGTGAAATTAGCCGTTACTCGTGCACGTGCTAGCGGTATGCCTGCAGTATTCTGGTTAGACCCAGAGCGTCCACATGATGCATCGATGATCTCTAAAGTCGAAATGTACCTGAAGGAACATGATACTGAAGGTCTCGACATCCGTATCCTTTCGCCGGACCAAGCGATTCGCTTAACCATGGAACGTCTGATTCGCGGTAAAGACACGATCTCAGTGACTGGTAACGTATTACGTGATTATCTAACGGATTTGTTCCCAATTCTTGAATTAGGTACAAGTGCAAAAATGCTCTCTATCGTGCCATTGATGGCTGGTGGGGGGTTGTTTGAAACAGGTGCTGGTGGTTCTGCGC
>NZ_LWGF01000304.1:0-717 GCF_001635355.1 Oleiphilus sp. HI0125 | reverse complement strand
ATGGTCGATGAAAAAGTTCGCAGTTGAACCTGTTCCGATACCGATAATGCTATCGCTATCGAGCTTATCTTTTATGAGGTTTAATGCCTCAAGCGCGACAGCACTTTTTAATTCGTCTTGCGTCATGTCAGAGTCCAATCAATGAAATTTTGGTGAAGTATAGGGCGCATGAAAACTGAATTAAAGCAAAGCTTCTATGTCTTTTGCGGGCAAAGGCTTACTCAGTAAAAAGCCTTGCATCGCATCGCAGCCGTTATCCATCAGAAAATGCTGCTGGGCTATAGTTTCAACACCTTCTGCTACAACTTTGAGGCCGAGGCTGTGCGACAAACCAATAATGGCCTTAGTGATCGATTGATTTTTTTTGTCATCAATAATATTGCTGACAAAGCTTCGATCAATTTTCAATGCATCGAGGGGGAGTGCGCTTAAGTATGATAAAGACGAATATCCTGTACCGAAGTCGTCGACTGATACTTTAATCCCTAGATTTTGGAGTTGTGTAAATATGTCTGCACAACGCTCTGGATCCGACATAACAGCTGTTTCTGTCAGCTCTAGTTCGAGACATTGGGGAGAAATTTGACTCGTTTCGAGTGCTGATTCAAGTGAAGAAATGAATCCGTCATAGGCGAGTTGACGACTTGAAACGTTGACGCTGATGGTAACGGAAGGATCAAGTCCGCATTGCTCTTGCCAATATTTTAATTGAGCACA
>NZ_LWGF01000303.1:0-1233 GCF_001635355.1 Oleiphilus sp. HI0125 | reverse complement strand
CCCCCATGAACCGACGTAATCGATGTAACGTTTATCGTCTGCATCGATAAGGTAAGCNCCTTCACCTTTTTCAAAAAATAGAGGGCTACCGCCAACGCCTTTAAAAGCACGAACAGGCGAGTTAACACCGCCAGGTATGACGCTTTGAGCATCGTGAAACAGGTCTTCAGAACGAGACATTGTTTACTCCAAAAAATCAAAATAGTGATGCTAATGCGCGTGCATTAGCTTGAATAGAAGGTTGCCCAAATACACCCGAAATCACAGCAAGCATGTCTGCTCCATGTCGGATAACTTGCTTTCCGTTATCAGCAGTAATTCCGCCAATTGCACAAATTGACACAGGAAGTTTACTTGCTTGTTGTAATGTCGCAAGTGAACAGGGTTGAGCTTGCGGTTTCGTTGTGGAGGGGAAGATTGCTCCAAATGCGCAGTAATCTGCGCCATTGCCAATTGCTACTTCGGCAAGCTCAATTGAGTTGTGGCATGTAACACCTAGAAGCTTTGAGCCTAATTGCTGTTTTGCAGAGCTAATTTTGTCGTCATTTTGGCCTAGATGAACGCCGTCAGCATTTGCGGCAAGGCAAAGTTCAATCGAGTCATTGATGAATAGTAGAGCGTCAAATTCTTGAGTCAGAGATTTTATAAATCGCGCTTCTTTTAGTTGCTGGTCGACCGATGCGATTTTGTTGCGATACTGAATAATACGCGCGCCACCTAATAAGGCTTCGCGCACAGCTCTGCAAAGAGATTCCTCTCCACTAGGTATAAGGTTTGGATCGGTAATGGCGTATAAGCCAGAAAGAGCAGAACTCATAACCCAGGTTTGACCACCACTAAAATGACAACCGAAAATAAAATAAGAACAGGGAACTCATTAAACCAGCGATAGAATACATGGCCTCTATCGTTTTCATCGCGCGCAAAGCTCTTCAGTAACACGCCACAATAACCATGGTATGCAGCCAAGATTAGAACCAGCGTTATTTTGATATGGAACCAAATCTGGGAAGCATAATATTCAGGTGCATAACCAATTAGTGCAAAGCCAAAGATAAATGTGGCAACCATAGAGGGCGTTGCAATGCCTCTATAGAGTTTTCGTTCCATGATCTTGAAGCGATCAATCCCTGCTTGATCGTCGGCCATGGAGTGATAGACAAATAAGCGGGGCAAGTAAAATAATGCTGCGAACCAGCAAACCATCGAAATAATATGAAAAGCTTTGAACCA
>NZ_LWGF01000302.1:0-647 GCF_001635355.1 Oleiphilus sp. HI0125 | reverse complement strand
AATGCAACTTGATACAGCAATTAATACACCTGAGAAAATTCAACTACGTGAAGAGTGGCAGCGCGGCTTATAGCAGTGCGTGTGCGCTAGCTTAGCTGTATCTGGTGCTTAGATAAGGTATCGACTATTTGAAATGCTGAACCAGAGAAGTCTGGTCCGTCGTTCTTAAAGTTGCTCATAATAGATAGGTGATCAATCAGCAGTTTTTCTAAATTGAGATTGGCGAATATGCTGCTTTGAAGCCACTTCATTGACCAGTCAGGAAATCTACGCACGATATCTTGTTGCTCGAGCACCCCAATAATCTTATGTCTGGGATCTTTCTTAATACGTTCAAATGCTTGATGAACAACTGAGTCTTCCCCTTCAAGATATTGAAAGAACCTATGATTTTCAAAATATAGGTAGCCTGAAATCTCTAGAACTAAATTATTACTATAAGAAATTTGTTGTAGGACCTCTAATTCTTCAACCGTAAAGTCGGTTAAGGCCTGACTAACGTATAAAATAGCGGTTTCAGTCATAAGTGATTAGGCGTCGAGCTTCGATGTCTGTAACAATAGTTCAAGAATGTACTGATCTCCAGTTCCGCTAATCTACTAAGAAAGTTTTAGATATGACTACACAGAAGATACTTCCCAATTTCG
>NZ_LWGF01000301.1:0-902 GCF_001635355.1 Oleiphilus sp. HI0125 | reverse complement strand
AAAACTGTTTTTGATTTTTCTTTAAGCGATTGGCGAGCATTGCAGCACGCTCTTGATTTGCTACACGCCACAAAGAAGGGTTCTGAAGATATTCTTGTGAACTCAGCCAAGGCGTCTTAAAACGGTTGTCCGCATTAAGGCCAAACAATAGTAGAGCAACATCTAAGGCTCCATTAACAAACTTGTAGCGCTTAAAATAACGCCAACCCAAGGCTTTTTCTAATTTCTCGTTGCTTGTAAAAACACCTGCTTTCCAGCCATGAAAATACTCGTCGAATTTATCACCAAGATCGCGATATAAAGCCATTAGAGTTTCGACTTCTCCGAGCCTTTCCCCATAAGGAGGGTTTGTCAGCAACAAACCTTTCTCAACATTGGGAGGCAACTCTAAATCTGAAACAGACTTCTTCTCAACATGAATAAACTCATGCAAGCCAGCCCTTTTAATGTTTTCCCATGCAACCGAAATCACACGAGCATCTGCATCATATCCAATAATTTTATTATCAAACGCTTCTCTACCAGTTGTTGCGCGCTCATTGGCTGACGCGACCAACGCCCCCCATTTACGTGAATCATGCTTGACCCAATAATCAAAGCCCCACTCTTCACGAGATAATCCAGGGGCACAATCCATCGCCATCAAAGCAGCCTCGATACAGAATGTTCCCGAACCGCACATGGGATCCAAAAACGAAGCATTATCTGAGCAGACATCTCCCCAACCTGTTTGCACCAGTAATGCAGCCGCAACATTCTCGCGTAATGGCGCAGCGCCCTTGTCTATTCGATATCCACGCTTATGGAGACTTTCCCCCGACAAATCCAAGCTGATGCTGAGCACACCTTTACTTAACTTAGCAGCCACCCTAATTTGAGGATTATCTTTATCGACATTTGGC
>NZ_LWGF01000300.1:0-767 GCF_001635355.1 Oleiphilus sp. HI0125 | reverse complement strand
ATCGTCACGCAAAAGCTGCTGGTTACTGGCCTAGCGAGCTTGATGGCTTGTTGTATTCTCCGCATCAGATCGGGTATTTGCCGTCAGAAGAAATATTGATCATCGCGACAGGCAGTCAAGGCGAGCCGCGTGCGGCACTATCACGACTGGCAAGGAATCAATTCCGAGATCTTGAGCTGGAAGAGGGTGATTCTGTGATATTTAGCTCTATTGTGATTCCAGGGAATGAAGAGCATATTCATCGTTTGATCGAGCAATTGGAACAGAAAAAGATATCCGTGATTACGAAGTACAACACATCTAGAACGATTCATGCGAGTGGTCACCCAAGTGAGCAAGATTTGCTTGATTTATACGGATGGGTGCAGCCTTCTCTCGTCATTCCAACGCATGGTGAGCAGCTGCATCTTGCTGCTAACGCAAAGGTTGCTAAGCAAGCTAAGGTGCCCCGCCAGATGACAGGCTTTAATGGTGACTTGTTTGAGCTTGTAGGAACGAAACGCGTGCATAAAGCATTTATTGAACCTGGACGCATACCATTGGAGAGTAATTAATGAACCCATTGGAAGAGCAGAATACTTACTGTCCGTATTGCGGCGAACCGATTCAATTACTGCTAGACGTTATGGATTCAGACTCCGAATACACTGAAGACTGTCAGGTGTGCTGTCGGCCCATGGTAGTCAAAGTACTTAATGGGCAAGAACTGGTTGTCATGAGAGAGGACGATGCTTGCTAAGCTTGTCTGAATGAAGGTATGCCTGCGT
>NZ_LWGF01000299.1:0-1395 GCF_001635355.1 Oleiphilus sp. HI0125 | reverse complement strand
AGCATTGCAACGAGGTAGGCGTCGCCGGCATTATTTCCTTTTCCGCACAGGGCAATGACCATTTTTGTATTTGGCCAAGTTGCCAATAATTGTTCTAACGAAAAGTTTGCGGCGCGACGCATTAACTCAAAGCCAGGTATGCCATATTCTTGGATGGCTATGCGGTCTAGCTCTCGAGTTTGTTCTGCTGAAAATACAGTTTTTGGTAGTGTTTCGACTGGAGATTTCATCATTCAATATATCCCGACGCGTGAGGACTGGATGTTAATTAGAAATATTGAAGCATCTGATAATTCTATTGTATCGCAACTTATTCGCGATGTGTTGACGGAGTTCGGCGCTAATCGACCCGGTTTTGCATGGCAAGATCCTGAGCTTGATGCAATGTCTCACGCGTATGAAACGCCTGATCGAGTCTATAAGGTGATAGATCTTGAAGGGCGAGTTGTTGGCGCAGGAGGAATCGGACCCTTCTTGAACAATCAATATGATCGTTGTTGTGAACTTCAGAAAATGTATTTGGATGCAGGGCAGAGAGGCAAAGGATTTGGTCGGTCGTTAATTGAAACTTTATTGCAGTCTGCTCGAGAGCTTGGTTATGAGTATTGCTATCTCGAGTCACTATCAACTATGAAACAGGCGATCGCTCTATACGAGATACAAGGGTTTAAGAAGCTTGAAGGGCCACTAGGAGCTAGTGGCCATAATGCTTGTGATGAGTGGATGCTGCTAAAACTTTAAATCTGACTAGCAGCTTCTTTAGCTGAAGTTTATTCTTTTCGTGCTGCAGAGCACTCTGCATTTTCGGGCTCAAGTTTGCAGCGCACTTTTCGCATTAGTTTGAGTGTTCTTGAGTCATATATTCCCATTTCACCTAACTCAATGCGGCTCTGACGAAAGTCTTCTACCCAATAGTCATATAGATGTTTGGGTATCTCAATCCAATACTCTTCCGGAATTGTGGCCTCAGGGTCGACTAGCCATTTGACGAAACGGTTGTATTCTCGCATGGCTTGATCACGTGCTTTTTGCGCAAATCCTTCAGGAAACTTTTCCCATCGCGCAACGACTTGCATGGTGATGAACAAAAATGGCTCTTCGTATATACCGCCATTTGGTTCCAAGCCTTTATGCATTTCAAATGGCTCGTATACGATTGCGGGAGCAGCGGTAAGGTCGACACTTCCGTTATTGAACTTTAAGATCGAATTGAAAATGGTTGAGCTAACTGGCGTGATGCCGTGTTTCTTTGATAAATAAGCAGACTCAGGTATGTCATCTAGTACTGCCATTCTTTTACCAGCGAAGTCACCAGGAAGGAGAATTGTTCTGTCGCGTGTAAACATGAAAATTGCGCCAGCAGGACCGATCGCAAAAATCTCATACTCACCATTA
>NZ_LWGF01000298.1:0-923 GCF_001635355.1 Oleiphilus sp. HI0125 | reverse complement strand
CTTGCAGTCGGCCACCGACCGGGTTTTGCGCGTCTTCAACCGTACTCGCAGCCTGAACTCCTCCAATGTTTGGCACATCGTTCGTACCTTCCAAATTCACAGTCACTGTTTGCTGAGAGCTATGGCCATAACTGTCGGTGACCATGATCGTGAAGGTTTCTGTTTTTGCCTGCCCTTCTCGGAGTTGATCTATGCGCCCATCAACTTTGTAAGTCCATTGTCCGTCTGGACCCAAAGATAAGGAACCATAACTTCCTTTTGCTGTACCTACGAGACTCCAAGTGTGTGTATCACCTATATCAGGATCGCCATGTGTCAGCTTGCCCGAAACCTGACTTTGCACATCCTCTTTCAAGAAACCTGAGCTAACACCACCAATATTTGGCGCGGTATTATTCCCTATTATCTCGACAGTAATGATCTGTTGCGCTTTACCGCCATGTCCATCGTCTACCTCGACGATAAACGACTCAGTCGTTTTCTGCCCATGCCCCAGAGCTTTTGTATCAAGAGAATTATGGTCCAGAACAAACGTCCATTTTCCATTGTTTGGGTCTATCGTCAGCCCGCCAAAACGGCCTTGCTGCGAACCAACAACCTCCCATGTATGCGTATCTAAGGCATCAACATCTACTGCAGTGAGCGAACCTGAGGTTTGACCGATCAAATCTTCGGTAACTGAACCGGTGTTCTGTCCACGAATGGTAGGTAGATCGTTTGTTCCCTCAACATCAATAACAACTTGTTTAATGGTTCGCTCACCATGCTGATCTCTCACCTCAACACGAAATGTCTGCTGAATGACTTGGCCTTCAGACAAAGCATTCACAGACGCGGAGTTAGGATGCAGAGAGAATGTCCATTTCCCTTGCCCATCTATCGATAAACTTCCGTATGAGGCGTTGGGATTTAACACTCGCCAG
>NZ_LWGF01000297.1:0-1129 GCF_001635355.1 Oleiphilus sp. HI0125 | reverse complement strand
GCGCTACATACACAAAATCTTCTCCGTATCAGCAGTGAGCTTGCTGTTGAATGGAAAGAGTCAATGCGCAAACAATTTGAGGATCCAAGACAACTAGACGGTTTCTTTGAAGATGAGATCGATGCTGCAACAGCGCTACTGAAAGGAGCCGCTGAAAACCTCGAAGTTATTAGCGCTTTGAAATTGCTACGACCGATGGGCAGCTCCGCAAAAAAAGCAAAATTTCAACGTCTCGAAGCTTGGAGAAGTGGCCTTTCTCTCCCCTTCATCACTGAGAATTTAGACGTTAGCATTGCCATGATCGAAACGCTGCAAAAAAACATACCTAACGCAGAGTTATCATCAACCACTTCTATTTTAGAAAGTGCGAAAAACCGTCTAATGAGCATAAACCTACCTTTAGCAAAGGCGATAAAAAGTAACGAACAGTACAGAGAGCTAAAAGACATTGCGCAGGACTTAATTCATGCTCATTCGGAGTTAGAAAACACGCTGACCAAGATGGGCATTCATTTAGGCTTCAATAGTCGCGATGGTGATTAATGCGCCGCAGACAATTTTTAATAGACGGGTTGACGCTTTGCACAGGCCTTATTGCACTGCCTTCAGTATCTTCGGCATTCGATACAAAACAAAACGATGCAATCTTAAGTGCTATAAAAATAGGAGATCGCTTCGCACTCTGTAAGTTAGAGAACAACAGCCCCCCACAACTACTTGAGCTTCCAGGGCGGGCGCATCAAGTCCTGTTTAATCCCAATAAATCAATGGTAGTGGCGGTCGCGAGACGACCTCAAACTTATCTCACTATCGCTGACGCATACTCACTCGAAAAATTAGTCCAAATAGAATCACCGAAGAACACCCATTTTTTCGGTCATGCTTGCTTTAGTCGTGACGGCAATTTGCTTTTTACAACTGAACAAAACTTCGAAACAGGGGAAGGTTTAATCGGAATTAGAGACGTGAGAGACGAGTTCCGACTTCTGCAGCATCACGCCTCACATGGAATTGGGCCACATGAACTCGCTACGCTACACAAGCTGGACTACCTAGTTGTTGCCAATGGAGGTATTCGCACCCACCCAAACACAGGGAGAAAAAAACTAAACATAGACTCAATGCACCC
>NZ_LWGF01000296.1:0-917 GCF_001635355.1 Oleiphilus sp. HI0125 | reverse complement strand
GTTACAATGCAGAATGGAAAATCACGCGAGATCAGCAAGCTTCGTTTGAAAGATGTTGACGTACGCAAAACTGCGCTTGGTCGTGTTGAGCTACCCAATTTTGATGAACTAATGCGCCTCGCAAGCGAGAATCCTGAACAGCTCGAAAGCATTCGGAAAAATGCAATTGAAACCGTGATTAATGGTGCTCCGAAGCACATGAGAGAGCGCTTACAAGGGCTCCAGTTTCAGATCGACATGGAGAGAAAGCGTTGTAACAATCCAGTGCAGGCATGCATGAAAATTTCATCAATGATGAATGATTCGATCGCAGAGCTGCGCTATGCGCTCAACCAGCCAGACGATTACCTCAAATCGCGCACTAAGCACGAAGCGAAAGTCTTATCTTTTACTTCGCCGTCAAGAACAAAATAGACGCTTAGCTTTAGTAACGTAACGCGCTTTAATATACTATTTCAGGCGCGTTACTTTAGGACAAACAAGCTAGGCTTTATGCAAAACCTCAAACCAGAGCATCGTTACTCCAATTTCCTCAAACCCAAATTTTGGCCAACATGGCTTTTGATCGGTCTAATGCGGCTTCTAGCCCGCTTGCCACATGGCGCTCGTATGGGCCTCGGTCGATTCTTAGGCCATAGACTCTACAAACTCAAAGGTAGTCGCTACAAAACAGCCCGAGGAAATATCAACGCCTGCTTCCCTGAGCTCTCTGAAGAAGAACGAGAGCAGCTTGTGTACGACACATTTATATCAAACGCCACCGGCTACATGGAGAGCCTGGCAAGTTGGTGGGGAAACTACACTCCATATATTGATAAACTTACAGTACATGGCATTGAGAACTTAAAAGAAGCACAAGAGCGAGGTAAAGGAATTTTGCTCGTTGGCGGCCACTTCAGCATGCTGGATTTAGCTGG
>NZ_LWGF01000295.1:0-1145 GCF_001635355.1 Oleiphilus sp. HI0125 | reverse complement strand
CAAACCTCCTTTCTAATACCGCGACGAGTAGGTATTTGCTCAGATGTGATTGAGCATAATGAGAGTGTAAGACATGGCAGATAAGAAAATCCTTATTGTGGATGACGAGTCATCCATCCGCGAAATGATCGCAGTAGCNTTAGAGATGGCAGGGTATACCTGTTTTGAAGCGAGTAATGCCCGTGACGCTCACAGCATTGTGCTAGACGATCGCCCCGATATGATCTTATTAGACTGGATGTTGCCGGAAACGAGCGGTGTAGAGTTTGCCCGACGTTTGAAGCGTGACGAAAGCACTTCTGAAATTCCAATCATTATGATCACTGCGAAAGTCGAAGAAGACAATAAGATTCAAGGCTTGGAAGTCGGAGCGGATGATTACATTACTAAGCCTTTTTCTCCACGTGAGTTAGTGGCTAGGTTAAAAGCGGTGCTGCGTCGAGCTAATCCACAAGGGTTAGAGTCTGCGATTAATATTGATGGCTTAGAGCTCGATCCAGTCTGTCACCGTGTTAGCTCAGAAGGTGAAACGCTTTCGATGGGGCCAACAGAATATAAACTTCTGCAGTTTTTCATGACACACCAAGATCGCGTCTACACGCGAGCGCAGCTATTGGACCTCGTTTGGGGTGGTAATGTTTATGTGGAAGAACGCACTGTTGATGTACACATTCGTCGTTTGCGCAAAGCGATCGGCAAACGCCATGAAGCCTTAGTTCAAACTGTTCGAGGTACCGGTTATCGTTTTTCTACCAAAACGGCGCATTAATTGGCTAATATAGCCTTATCTATTTTGTGCGAGTTTAAAGGAAGCAAAGCGAATGCATAAACGCGCGTCTGCACACGTCCGCTATTTAGTGTGGGCATTTGTGCTAGCTGTTTTACTCGGCTTAATCACGGACCTTCTCCTTCCTATTCTTCTGGTGTTCTTTGCGAGCTATAGCTTGTGGATGGTGCGACAAGCACTTCGTTTACATGCTTGGCTCTATCCAACTAAAAAGCCAAAAGAAGTGCCTGAAAGTTATGGTTTATGGGGAGACCTTTTTGAAGGTTTGTATTACACCCAATTGCAAAATAAAAAGGCACGTAAGCGCTTAAGCAAAATGATTAAGCGTGTTCGTAATTCGGCGAATGCTCTGAAAGAT
>NZ_LWGF01000294.1:0-749 GCF_001635355.1 Oleiphilus sp. HI0125 | reverse complement strand
TTTATACCTTTGCTAGTTTGTTTTTTTAGTAACGTTGCACTCCTTTCAGCTTCTCCGTTTTATTTGTTAACTTTGCTTATTCAAGTGATGTTCTATGCCTTGGCGTTTTTTGGAACGCTAAGAATGAGTGATGAACGTGCGCCGGTTTATCTGACCCTTCCTTATTATTTTACTTTGCTTAATGTAGCTTGTTCGCATGCAACATGGCGTTATTTGAAGGGTGAGAAACAAGTGATTTGGAAGCCAAGGGCGGGTTAGTGGATAAGATCGAGCCGACAATTAAAGTATTGCACCTTATTGATAGCGGTGGCCTTTATGGTGCCGAGAAAATGTTACTAACGCTTTGTAGCGAGCAAATTAAACAAGGACTTCAATCGACTATTCTAAGTTGCGGCACAGTCAATGAAGAACCAAAAGCTATTGAGCTAGAAGCTAAAAAACTAGGTATTGATGTTATTCTGTGGCGGATGAAGTCGGGCTTGAATCGCCCTGGTATGCATGACATTTGGAAGTTGATTGTCGAAGAAGGTTTTACTCTTCTTCATTCGCACGGGTATAAGTTTAATGTATTACTCGCTTTAACTCGGCACAGTTATCCTCAAGTAAAAGTTGTTGCCACTGTGCATGGGTATACAACCCCTAAGCGCTTTTCCAAAGGCTGGATATACCAATGGGCTGATAAGCTGCTGCTTATTCGACTGGATGCCATTATTTACGTCAATCAATTTGTAGGCATGCCTTCGTTCTTA
>NZ_LWGF01000293.1:0-836 GCF_001635355.1 Oleiphilus sp. HI0125 | reverse complement strand
AATGCAGTAGGCATGGCGATCGCAGAAAAGTCTTTGGCTGCCCAGTTTAATCAAGATGGTCACGACATCGTTGATCACTACACTTACGCCTTTACTGGTGACGGCTGCCTTATGGAAGGTATTTCGCACGAAGTATGCTCTCTTGCGGGTACTCTAGGCCTCGGCAAACTTGTTGTATTTTATGATGACAACGGCATTTCTATTGATGGCGAAGTTGAAGGCTGGTTTACAGACGACACGCCTAAGCGTTTTGAATCATACGGATGGCAAGTAATTCCTGCAGTAGATGGCCATGATGCAGACGCAATTGAAGCAGCGATTGCACAGGCGAAAGCGAACACCACTCAACCAACATTGATTTGCTGCAAAACAATCATTGGCTTTGGTTCGCCAAATAAAGAAGGTAAAGAAGATTGCCACGGCGCACCATTAGGGGAAGAAGAGATCGTTGCAACGCGTGCGAAGTTAGGCTGGGAATTCGGTGCATTTGAAGTACCTGAAGATGTCTATGCACAGTGGGATGCAAAAGATAAAGGCCAGCAGCTCGAAGATGCATGGGAAGAGAAGTTCTCGGCTTATGCTGAGGCTTACCCTGAGTTAGCGCTCGAATTGGCACGCCGCTTATCTGGCGATCTACCGGAAGATTTCTCTGAGAAAGCGAAAGCTTACATTGATCAGTGCCAGGCCGATGCAAATACAGTTGCTAGCCGCAAAGCTTCTCAGAACACACTAAACGCATTTGGCCCACTTCTTCCCGAGTTTATGGGGGGCTCTGCGGATCTCGCACCATCGAACCTTACAATGTGGAGCGAATCAAAAGCTGTTACAGCTGAAGA
>NZ_LWGF01000292.1:0-722 GCF_001635355.1 Oleiphilus sp. HI0125 | reverse complement strand
AATAGCTGCTTCCCGCAAGGAGGTTGAATAATGAATATCACTTGTTCAGCGAACCTCCGAAATTATTCTCTAAGCGTGGGAGTTCCTCTCCCAGAAGTACTAAGCGTTAGCGGAGATATTAAACGATTCCATATTAAAGGTGAGAAGAGGGGGAGTTCTAATGGTTGGTACGTTGTTAATTTTGCTCGTAATGTGTATCGAGTTGTATTTGGTAGCTGGCGAACAGGGGAAACATTTAAATGGAATAATTCTTCGGATTACCGCCCGTCTGTTAAAGACCTATATCTGGCGAAGAAGCGCAAAGCAGCTAGAGAAAAGCAAAAAAGAGATAAGCAGATAAGCACTGCGCTACTAGCAGACAGAGAATATAAACGTGCCCAAGATGCTTCGGCTTCGCACCCATACTTAATTAGAAAGAATATTTCTCCCGTCGATGTTCGACAGATAGACAACAGGCTTGTATTACCCATCTATTCAAAGCCAGATGAAATAGTAAACCTCCAGTACATTTGGCCTGATGGGCGTAAGCGATTTGAAAATGGAGGGCGCAAAAAAGGGTGTTATGGAAAAGTGGGGAAGTCGGTAACTGATGATGCCTGGCTTTGCGAAGGATATGCAACGGCGGTTTCTCTTCATAAGGAGACTGGGTTGACCGTGTTTTGGGGTATCGATGCTGGCAATCTGGAATCCGCAGCTAAAAACCTCAAGACATTCTACCCAAA
>NZ_LWGF01000291.1:0-941 GCF_001635355.1 Oleiphilus sp. HI0125 | reverse complement strand
GAAAGCTCCCAATCAAGCACCGCTATTACACGGACTTCATCCGGAGCAAACATCATGTTGTCGAGACGGTAATCGCCATGCACAAGCGACACACGACCATCATCCTCTGGAATATGGCTCTCGAGCCATTCAATCAGCTGATCCATTGCCGGAATTTTTTGTGTTTCTGAATCACGATATTGCTTGGTCCAGCGCGATAATTGGCGCTCGAAGTAGTTCCCCGGTTTGCCATAATCACCTAAGCCAACCGCTTCAACATCGACTGAATGTATCGCTGCGAGCACTTTGCCCATTTGCGAATACGCGTGTGTGCGTTCTTCGTTAGATGCCAGTTTTGGTAATGCAGCATCCCAAAAAATGCGCCCCTCACAATATTCCATCACATAGAACATCGAGCCAATCACTTCGCGATCTTCACACAGGTGATACATCTTAGGCGTCGGCACATCCGTATTTTCTAGCGCTTTATAAACACGATACTCACGTCTACAGCATGTGCTGACTTCAGCAATTTACCCGGTGGCTGGCGACGCAATACATACTCGCCACTCGCCGCACTCAATTTAAAGGTTGGATTAGATTGACCACCTGAGAATTTCTCTGCGCTTTTTAAGCCATGGAAACTCTCGATATGCTCACTCAAATAGCGATCAAGAAGCTCAATATCTAAACTATCGACGTCTGACATGCTCGCCTCCTATTTCTTTGCCAGCATGGCGTAGCCAGAGGCTAAGCCGCGACCAAGCTGCATCATGTGCACTTCGTCCGGACCATCAGCCAATCTAATTACACGCGCCATTTGATAGGCTTGTGGCAAGAAGGTGTCTTGGCTTAAACCCATTGCACCGTGGATTTGCATAGAGCGATCAATCACCGTGCAGGCCATTTGAGGTGCAACAATCTTGATCATTGAAATAAGCGCCTTAGCACCTTTATTCCCA
>NZ_LWGF01000290.1:0-594 GCF_001635355.1 Oleiphilus sp. HI0125 | reverse complement strand
CGATCTAAATATGCCCGTCATGGATGGCTATGAAACACTCGAGATGATTTCATCGCTAGACCTGCCTTGCATGAGCATTGTTGTATCGGGCGATATTCAGCCTGAGGCCAATGCTCGCGTAAAGCGCTTGGGAGCGATCGATTTTCTCAAAAAGCCAATAGACCAAGGGCAATTAATCAGCCTATTGGAAGATTTTGGGCTTTATCGTACAGCCAATGAAGCATCCGCAAATCCGAACGTCAAAGATGCAATCAACAGCATCACTAGCATCGATTATCGCGAATACATGCAAGAGGCTAGCAACGTCGCAATGGGGCAAGCCGCGGATCTTCTTGCTCGCTATTTGAACGTATTTGTAAAATTACCTATTCCTAACGTTAACATCATTGATGTTGGCGAACTGGAAATGGCTCTGGCTCATACCGAAGAGACATCCAGCTATTCGGCTGTATGCCAAGGCTTTATTGGTTCAGGCATTTCTGGAGAGTCGCTGCTCATCTTCAACGACTCTTGCTTTAAGGACATGGCAAGCCTTCTGAATTTTCAGGGCGAGATCGATAGTAAGGCAGAACTTGAATTGCTAATGGAAATGGC
>NZ_LWGF01000289.1:0-944 GCF_001635355.1 Oleiphilus sp. HI0125 | reverse complement strand
GCAATGGGTTCAACAAGTGCTTGCGCTGCCGCTGATAGAAATCGGCAGCGCTTCTGGAGCATCAATTGCTTTAGCACAATTAGACGAAAACGATTATCGCGTTGAAGCCGAGTTTTATTTCTCGGTAGATGATTTCTCTTTGTCGAACTTTAATTCGCTACTTCGTCAGTACAATCCGAATGCAGACGCTTTGAGTTTTGAAGCATTCGAAGGGCATATTAAAGGGGCGATCGACTTATTGTTCCGAGCGCAAGACGCTTATTTTGTGCTGGATTATAAATCGAATCATCTTGGTTTTAGCGCAGACAACTATACGCACGACAAACTAGAAGCAGCGATCAATGAGCATCGTTATGATGTGCAATACCTGCTGTATAGCTTAGCCATTCATCGTCTGTTAAAAGCACGAATGGGAAATGCTTACAGCTATCAGGCACATTTTGGTGGTGTAGTGTATTTGTTTTTAAGAGGACTTGGTTTAGACGCAGATGGAGATAACCCAGCGGGCGTTTACTTTATAAAGCCAGAACAGAGTTTGATTGAAGGTTTAGATCAGCTTTTTACTGATGGAGGTGCTCAATGAGTCTTCCATCAAACATTTCTCAGCGTATACGTTTCTTAAAGCAGAGTTTACGTCGCGGTGAGTCGTTGGTGTCGTGGATTGATTTTTATGCGGCAGACGCAGCATTAAACGAAGTGCTGAGCGCAAGTGATTCTGCGCTGCCATCAACTGTGCTCGAAGTGGTTTTTGATTTAGCTTTAGTTTTGTCTTACGCATCAGGCCTTGGCAAACAGTGTGTCAGGCTCGATGAGCTAGATGAGCATTTATCGTTAACGGTGTTTCATCGTGATCAAAGTTTGATGACTTCGACGCAAGCCTTGCCCGAATCGATCTTAAGTTCAGGCGAGGGCTCAAGTGTTTTCGTTAAAGTTCTCAACGATGA
>NZ_LWGF01000288.1:0-946 GCF_001635355.1 Oleiphilus sp. HI0125 | reverse complement strand
CTACAGTGGCACCTTGAAATTCGATATAGAACCGAGGATCAGCTTCAGTGCTAGTAATGGTTGACTCAATCATTACAGAAACTTGCCCAAGTATCTCACCCTCTCCTATCTCAACTACCTGAGATGCTGGAGTAATCGAATAGTCAGTGGCAGACAACGTAGAGTTATCCTCGTTCACAGTAAAGGGAACTAACAACGTATTTTCTGCAGGCCTACTTAATTCAATAGAGAATGACTTCGCATCCCCAGGCGTAGCAATAAAAGAAAGACTTTCCTGTTTAAGCCGTGGCTCATTATCAACAATATTTACCACCACTGAACGGTTTTCAAATTCTGAGACTATTGTCTGAGACGCTAATAAATCTAGTTTGAAGGTCTCGGGCGGCTCAATCACCAAATCGTCTATTAAGTACAAAACAAATCCACACGCTGTATCTCCAGGCTCAAATCTAACTTGCCCAGTAGAAGTCTCGAAATCAGAAAGTGGTGATGCCGGAGAATTTCCACTATCGTCTTCAGAAATAACATAATCAAAAACAAGCGGAATGGATACGGGTTCCGTTAATGTAAGTAACACTGCATTCGGATAGCTTAATCCGAAACCCTTATCAATTGAATTTTGTGGCAAAGAACCCAGCTGAGTACAAACTTGCTTCCCTCGAATATTTCTACCTTCAACCCCAGAGAAATTAGCGCCTCCCTCATCAAAACTACTGGAAGTCGCAAATGACTCGATAGCTACAGGCCCTATAGTAAAAGGAAACCTAGTAATAAAGCTCTCGCTGCCGTCAGTTACTTCGAGCCAGTAATCACTATCAAGTGCGACGGGGCTATCCCCAACCGCCGGAATAGGTGTTCCCTGCAATCGAAAAGTATTCTTTTGTGTTCCCTCTTGCTTCACAACACTGAGGCTAATCGTGTTATTTCCCTCTGCATCTTCGGTAAG
>NZ_LWGF01000287.1:0-851 GCF_001635355.1 Oleiphilus sp. HI0125 | reverse complement strand
AGCAAGGCAGGTTCTTATTGCTCGAGAAATTAGTGAGTGACGTTTTATTGATTTGTCATGAACATCCCTGGGTCAGCTATGCTCGTGTTAAGATAGATAAACCACATGCATTACGCTTTGCTGATTCCGTTTCACTCTCACTTGAATTTCAAGCCTAATTCCACGCTGTCCAAAGCACTCAACAGAAGGACTAAATCATGGAAGCTCTAAGCACCACAGTCACTCACAAAGTGAGCCAAGAAGCGCGCTTGGTTCGAGACGCGCTCGTCGAAGCAGGCCTTGAAACGCCACTCATCCCAACAGGATTAAATAACGATCAAAAATATGAACGTTTGAAGTCCTTGTTTACAGACGTAGTATCAACACTTGGCCTTGATCTGAACGATGACAGCCTAGCCGAGACACCTCATCGAATCGCCAAGATGTACGTTCGCGAGATATTTTCTGGTCTCGACTATGGAAACTTCCCAAAGATTTCTGTGATCGACAATAAAATGAATGTTGATGAGATGGTGACGGTATCTAACATTAGCGTCACTAGCACCTGTGAGCATCACTTCGTAACGATCGATGGTTCAGCAAAGGTTGCATACATTCCAAAAGACAAAGTGATTGGCTTATCGAAAATTAATCGTATTGTTCGATTCTTCGCTCAACGCCCTCAGGTTCAGGAAAGACTGACACAACAAGTTCTATTAGCATTACAGACATTGCTTGGAACGGAAGATGTTGCGGTGTCCATTAACGCAACTCATTACTGTGTTAAATCGCGCGGCATAATGGATTCAAACTCTTACACGTCAACGACTGCATTAGGCGGAACATTCAAGTCGAATGAGCGCACCCGTCAA
>NZ_LWGF01000286.1:0-889 GCF_001635355.1 Oleiphilus sp. HI0125 | reverse complement strand
CCACACGTTCATATTGTGTATGGCCATACTGGACATTCGGGTGAGTACAGCAATCTCAGAATGTTAGAGCAAATAAAAGACTTGGAGTTTGTCTCGCTGAGTAATTTAGCTAGCAGGTATCAGGATGGTTCTGTAGATGTTGCCGAAGAGCAGAAATACTTAAAAGCTGCTGATTTGATTATTTTTCAGTTTCCTTTTTATTGGTATAGCGTACCGCACAATTTGAAGCGATATATGGATGAAGTCTTTGAGCATGGTTTTGCTTATGGCTCTTCGGGTAATGCACTTCATGGCAAACGATTCTTGTGTGCTATCACAACCGGCGGGCCTGAAGACGCTTACCATCATGAAGGCTATAACAAGTTTGAAATGGCTGAGCTGCTTCGGCCATTAGAGCAGACAGCGAACCTTTGTGGAATGCATTATATGCCGCCCTTTATTCTTCACAGTGCACCTAATTTAGTAGCTGGCCGCATGGAAGAGCATGAACGCCGTGTTGCGGAATATGCTAAGGCGTATCGAGATTTAATTGAAAGATGTCGTTGGAATGCAGATTTGCAAAAGGATGTGCATTAGTTCGTGTTTGTTTTTTGATGGTAAGCACTAGGCAGACTTGGGTACCTCTCCCTCGTCATTCCAAACAGCGCAGACTGATTTGGAATCTCTCAATTAATGCATGTAATTAGACAAAAGCCGCTGTTAGTGCTTCGCAGTTCACCATGCCCGCTTCGAAGAAGATTGCAGACCTTAACGCTTTGATCGCACCTGCTTCGAGAGGTCGAGTTGTGTAGGTTCAAATTATATCTACAGGTCGGCTGTGATAACCGCGCGAGCGGCGGGTATCACTGCTTACTCTTATAAAGCTCTGATTTTAAGGAGGTAATGAATT
>NZ_LWGF01000285.1:0-626 GCF_001635355.1 Oleiphilus sp. HI0125 | reverse complement strand
TCTCAATCGCGTTCATACAACGCAGGCTTATTCATTTTATTGTCATACCCGAGCAAGTTTTTTCAGTAACATTGTCATGTAAATGTTTATATGATGTCATCATAAAAACATCAATACCCAAACTTTATGACCACGCCACAACAGCATTACAAAGGCCGATTTCGAAATAACACCATTACAAGAGATCTGCATACCAAGCTCAGCAATATTATTAGATGGAAATTACACGCGCCCAAAGTCATACCAAAACAATTACCGATTGTATCAGTTGATGACATTAAGAACCGCGGTGAAGGAACCACATGGATTGGGCATGCCACTTTCTGATCAGTATTAATGGCAAGCATATTCTGACCGACCCAGTATTCTCTGATCGCACATCCCCCTTCCCAACTCGTCGGTCCAAAACGCGCGACACCACCAGCATGTGCTATTAAAGATTTACCTCCAATCGACTACGTTGTTCTATCGCATGATCACTACGACCATCTTGATGAAAACTCAGTACTTGAGCTCAACGAACGCTTCAAACCACAGTTCATCCTCCCGCTTAAATGTGGGGTTTGGTTCGACAAACGCGGCATCCACAATTGGGTTGAATTAGATTAGTGGCAATCTACCAAGAT
>NZ_LWGF01000284.1:0-987 GCF_001635355.1 Oleiphilus sp. HI0125 | reverse complement strand
AGGTCCAATCTTGCTCCTCAAACACGCGCTTCATAAAAAGATCTGGAATCCAATTAGCGGTGTTCATATCGTGTGTGCGACGTCTCTCATCCCCTGTATTTTTTCTAAGATCGAGAAAGTCTTCGATATCTAAATGCCAGCTTTCCAAGTATGCACAAACNGCTCCTTTGCGTTTACCGCCTTGGTTCACTGCAACAGCCGTGTCATTTACAACTTTAAGGAACGGCACGACCCCCTGAGACTGGCCATTAGTTCCCTTGATGTGCGCGCCTAGCGAGCGAACATTAGTCCAATCATTACCCAATCCACCTGCCCATTTTGAGAGCAAGGCATTGTCACGCAAAGCGTCATATATACCGCTCAAGTCATCTGGAACAGTGGTCAGATAGCACGATGATAGTTGAGGTCTTAACGTTCCGGAATTGAACAAGGTGGGGGTTGAGCTCATATAATCAAACGATGACAAGAGGTCATAAAATTCAATTGCACGCGCTGTAGGGTCATCCTCATTTAGCGCGAGCCCCATTGCGACTCGCATAAAAAAGGTTTGCGGCAATTCAATACGCGTTTCTTCATGATGAATAAAGTAACGATCGTATAAAGTCTGTAACCCTAAATAGGTAAACTGGTTGTCACGCTCTGGTTTGAGCGCATCGGCAAGCATCTCTATATTGAAGGAATCTAACTTAGAATCGATAAGCTCTTCTTGAATGCCAAAACGGATGCCCGCTTCGAATATTTCAGCATACGCATTACTCGCATCTTCTATCGCAGCAGGCAAGTAAACATTCAATGCCTTACCCACCTCGCTCATTAACGAATCCAACAACAACCTTGCACTAACAAACGAATAATTCGGCTCTGACTCGATCAAAGGTCGCGCAGCCATAATAAGCGCTGTACCAATATCTTCCTCTTTAATGCCGTGATACAGGTTGCGATAGCTCAAATCTAATAAATGATCTGCATCAACGCCTTCAAGGCCTC
>NZ_LWGF01000283.1:0-1003 GCF_001635355.1 Oleiphilus sp. HI0125 | reverse complement strand
GCATGGGAACATTAACGGGAATAACAAAAAGCTTCAGTGGCTCAATGATCTATGCGGTTACCTCGCCGCACCACTTATTTCAGTGCCATACGCGTCGCACAGATATGAGCACATGAATCATCATCGACATACTAACCAAGCTGACAAGGACCCTGACTTTGTCATCAGCGGCATGCAACATGGATTTGTATCGTTCATTAAAACCGTTCTAGTTTTTATTTGGATGCAAATCACTTACTTCGCGCGCGTAAAGTGGGATACAGCACCAACAAAAGAGCGCGCAATTTATTGCGCGGAGCTTATGTTTAGCCTTGGTTGGAGAGTTGCCTTACTCGCCTATGCGCCAAGTATAGAATTAGCGTTGGTCTTGGTTCTAGGTTTCCTGTTAGGTGGTACGTTCACGGCCTACTGGTTCGCTTACAGACCACATATCCCTTATCAAGAAACGGCGCGTTATCGCAATACCAATAACTTAATTGTTCCAGTTTGGCTGAAGCCTTTTGAATGGATCTGGGTTGGTCAAAACCTGCACGCTATTCATCACTTGTTTCCTCGCGTGCCTTTTTACAAGTACCACGCGCTTTATAGTGATATCGAGCCTATATTGCGAAAACAAGGTACGCCTATCCTCGGCGTATTCAGTAGAAAACCTGTGTAAGAAAGAAAAAAGACATAAAAAAAGCAGCCTATTGGCTGCTTTTTCGTCTACTCAACGACGTAAGATCTAGTTCTAGGCAAAGTCGTTGCTTAAACGCGCTTTCGGATACAAGCTAGGCCAAGAAGCCCCAAACCTAAGAGCGCTAACGTGCTAGGTTCTGGAACAGCAGTCACTCTTAAACCTGCTAAAGCGAAGTCTTGATCAGAGTCGTCACCAGCACCCTGAGGTACAGTGAATTGGATCCAAGACGTACGATCTGTGCTATCAAAGCCAGTCAGAATGCTTAAGAAGCCAGCACCACCAGCACTACCAGGACCTGCAGGAATAAATGGCGAATCAGCATAT
>NZ_LWGF01000282.1:0-757 GCF_001635355.1 Oleiphilus sp. HI0125 | reverse complement strand
ACCAGACAATCACTTATCGTACATTTCTTCGACATTGATTCGTGAGATTGCAGTACTGGGCGGAAACATTGATGAATTCGTTCATCCAACGGTCAGCAAAGCCCTAGACGAACACTTTAAGCAGCAGTAACAGGAACAGGAACAGGATCATGGCATTAATCATTACAGACGACTGCATCAACTGTGACGTTTGTGAGCCGGAGTGCCCCAACGAAGCCATTTCCCCTGGGGAAGAGATCTACGAGATCGAGCCATCTAAATGCACAGAATGTGTTGGTCACTATGACGAGCCACAGTGTCAGCAAGTGTGCCCTGTTGATTGCATCCCTCTTGATCCTGCTCACGATGAGACGCAAGAACAGCTCATGGCAAAATACGAAAAGCTAACGGGCATCTCCTAAAATTAGCCCTTTCTTAGATTCTGACTACACTTAGCCAAACAAATACAGTGAACTCAGTGTAGTTAGGTCGTTCATGAGCGAAGAAAAAGCAAACGAATCTGAAGTACCGTTAACCCCCGAACAACGTATCGAGCTATTAGAAAGCAAGGTTGACAAAAACCGTGTTTTCTTGTTGTTTTTTGCTCTCATTCTTACTGTCACCATTTCTGCGACCGTCACAGCATTTGTGATTTATTCGTTTGGCGGCGTTTCCTCCAATAACTCCGACGCATCAGACGATATTGCGAATACTATTGCTGGCCAGAAAGAACTGCTTGAGCAATATGATTTGCGTTTGGCGGAACTAAATGCGCATA
>NZ_LWGF01000281.1:0-1120 GCF_001635355.1 Oleiphilus sp. HI0125 | reverse complement strand
TTTATATCTGGAGACTTGGAAAATAATTATCTAGAAAGGCTTAAGAAAGTTATCGCATAGAGGAAAATATAAGATGAAGCATCAAGGAAGTTGCCACTGTGGTCCGGTCAAGTTTAACTTTGATGGACCTGAAATCGAGAGCGGTTTGCTATGTATTTGTTCAATCTGTCGGCGCAAAGGGGCTGTCATGATGCCCCTCGCGATTGCTGCAAATGATCTGTCTATTGAAACGAGTGTTTAAGTAGCTACCATTTTGGTACTGAGGTGGCAGAACATTTTTTCTGTAATAAATGCGGTATTTACACTTTTCATGAAACGCGCAGGGAGCCTGGTCAATTTAGAGTCAATGTAGTCTGCTTAGATGATGTCGATGCTCGCGCGTTAGAGATTACTGTATTTGATGGTGCTTCTCTGTAATCCAGTATTTAGAAGGTGTCGTTGCTACTTTCTTTAACTGCATCTCTAATTTTCTGCTGTTCCTCAATCAATTGATAAGCGATAAAGTATTTTGAAATGTTGGCGACGTAACTCACCGTTTCTCTGCCTACATGTCTAGCAACGGCATGCTCTACGTTACCAAACCATTTGTTTGGGTCTAAACCAAGTTTTTTTGTTGTTCTTCTCAATCGATGAATTCTTGTTGGTCCAGCGTTGTAAGCAGCAAATGCGAACAGTACCTTATTGGCGTCTGAAATTTTGGGGTCGTTGAAGTAGTGATTGATAATCTTTCTTAAATACTTCACTCCAGCGTGCACATTATTCTCTAGTTCTTTTATGTCTCCCACTTTCATTGATGAACCGGTTTTGGGCATCAATTGCATAATACCAATGGCGCCAACAGGGCTTTTCTTCGAATGATCTAGTGTTGACTCTTGATAGCCTTGAGCGAGTAACATGAGATGATTGAAATCATACAAGTCGGCATATTTTTCAAAAATACCTACCACCGTTTCAAACTTCTCTCTGCTGTCCTCTGTAAGAGCCTTCTTGGCCCAGTAAGGGTTTTCTAAGTACCTATTTTTTACGATATTGCCGAACAGTGTTCCGCTTCGGTGACGCTTGAGAAAACGATTTACTTCATAAATAAGGTTTGGCGTATTCTTTCGGACAGCCCAAGCAA
>NZ_LWGF01000280.1:0-968 GCF_001635355.1 Oleiphilus sp. HI0125 | reverse complement strand
GAATATCAATCACCACATCACCAACTTTAGGTAATGTCGTTACATCAACATCCACCACATTTTTCTGCTGATGCATAACCTGGTCAATCTTTCTAACAACCGCATCTTCAATCGCTTGATCTAAAACAGAAAAGTCAAAATTACCTTCTTCTTCCTCTACTTTAGCAAGCTTCGCACAGGTAGTTGGTTTGTCCGAAATCACACCACAGTACTCCGGCATATTCTTTGCGAATTCTTCGGTACCGATTTTTGCAGACAATCGAATGATATCGAGTTTATCCATCGTAATCAGAGGACGCAAAATGACTGTCTCAGATACACGATCAATAACATTCAAATTTGTCACGGTTTGACTAGAAACTTGAGCGACTGATTCGCCTGTCACAAGCGCGGTCACATCCATTTTCTTTGCTATTTCTTGCGCAGCACGAACCATCATTCGTTTAAGCACCACGCCCATATGTGAATGGTTAACGTGCTTGAGAATCTCACCCACAACACCTTCAAATGGCACCGAAATAAAGTGGACTCGATGAGAGCGACCATATTTTTCCCATAAATACAGAGAAACTTGCTTAACACCGATTTCATGCGCGTCACCGCCGAGGTTAAAGAAACAAAAATGCGTTTTTAAACCTCGTTTCATTGTTAAATAACTAGAAACGGTTGAGTCAAAGCCACCAGAAATTAACGAAAGCACTGGCTCTTGCGTGCCAATAGGAAAACCACCTAAGCCTTCATAGCGCTCAGAAACGGTATACAGCGTGTCGTCGCGAACTTCTAACTTTACGGTCATATCAGGCTGCTTAAGAGAAACGCTTTCAGGTTCGCATGAACGAAGCAATGCGCCGCCCAAATAACGTTCTAGCTCACTGGAAGCAAATGAATGTTCTCCTGCACGCTTTACACGAACAACAAAGGTTTTCCCTTTGATTTGCTTCCCGTAAGTGTCGGCACAGATTTGAGCA
>NZ_LWGF01000279.1:0-818 GCF_001635355.1 Oleiphilus sp. HI0125 | reverse complement strand
TATACCTAAATGTTTAGCGAGCTCTGTTTCGTTCATTTTTGATTGGTTTTCTAGAACGAACTGTTGGAAGTAATCCTCCATAGAGAGCGGTTTCCCAATTTGGACAGCTGATGAAGAAACCGTTTGCATAGCGTTACCGCGAACTAATCCTTGAGTAAGGCTTACTTCTGATGGCAGTGCTTCGATATCGAGCAGTTCTGCATTGATAAGATCATGATCGCAAAGAATAACGCCGCGTTCGATCGCGTTTTCAAGTTCGCGTACATTACCGGGCCAATTATATTCTTGAATGGCTCGCAGTGCGTCTGTACTGAGTTCTACCGTTGGTCTCGCTAAGCGCTCTCGAGCACGTTCTAAAAGTAAGTGAGCTAAGCCCGTAATATCTTTTCCTCGCTCTCTTAATGGAGGGAGGCGAATTTGAACAACATTGAGTCGATAATATAAATCTTCACGGAATTGGCCGGTACGGGACAAAGACTTTAGATTTCTATGTGTTGCTGCAATTAAGCGCACATCGACTTTTTTAGAGCTGATGGAGCCAACTCGTCTTATTTCTCCTTCTTGTAGAACGCGAAGTAATCGAGCCTGAGCATCAAGGGGTAGCTCACCGATTTCATCCAAAAATAAAGTTCCACCATCAGCTGCTTCAATCAAACCTGCACGCGCAGAGCCAGCTCCTGTAAATGCACCTTTTTCGTGACCGAAAAGCTCTGACTCTATCAGCGACTCAGGAATCGCTGCGCAGTTTATGCACACAATCTCTTGGTTGCGGCGATGGCTCATCTTATGAATGGCCTTCGCCGCAACCAAGAGATTGT
>NZ_LWGF01000278.1:0-923 GCF_001635355.1 Oleiphilus sp. HI0125 | reverse complement strand
GGACAGTTAGCTTTATCACATCTTGATAAACATACTCTGACGATAGTGCACTTGCTTCATTTTCCACTTCGCTTCCTTTCATAGCAAGAAGCTTTCCATTTTCTGATAAACAAGGGCCACATAAACTGGCAAAATTTTCTGCAGCAGTAAATGCTCTGGAAATTATGGCGGGGAAAAAACGCTTACCAGCAAGTTTTTCTATTCGCGTATGCAGTACCTCGATATTTTTTAACCCCAGAGTAATCGCTGCTTGCGTCAAGAATCGCGTTTTTTTGATATTGCTATCGACCAAGGTAAATTGGCTATTGGGAAACAGTAGCGCAAGAGGAATACCAGGTAAACCAGGTCCAGTACCCACATCCATGATTTCTGACTCAGTGATAAACGGAACAACGCTTAACGAGTCAATAATATGGCGCTCCAACATTTCTTTCGGATCGCGAATCGCTGTTAAGTTGTAAGTGGAGTTCCATCGATACAGTAGTGAAACATACTCAACTAACTTATCTGCGTTCTGAACACTTAGCTCTATGCCGATTTCACCTGCAGCGTCTAACAGACGTTCAGAAAACCCTTCGGTATTAATCTGGCCCACAACTAATTCGTCTCTTTCACGGATATTGCGCGCTTCATACTCGCTTTTTTCATGAATACCAGAACAAGTGAGATAGCAGCAGGTGTTACGCCAGGAATGCGCGAAGCTTGAGCAATCGTTGTAGGCTTCTGAGTCATCAACTTTTGCTTCACTTCATTCGACAAGCCCGATACTTGTTCATAATCAAAATCATCTGGTATAACAGTATTTTCATTCTTACGCAGCTTATCTATCTCATCTTGTTGACGTGAGATATATCCTGCGTACTTTGTCTGAACTTCTATCTGCTCAGCGACATCTTCTCGAGTAACGTGCTCAGGATCTAATT
>NZ_LWGF01000277.1:0-3858 GCF_001635355.1 Oleiphilus sp. HI0125 | reverse complement strand
ATAGTGATCTTGCACGCTCTCTTATATGGCTGTAATTACTAACACTAGACATCAACAAACGTTCAGCAATATTGCCACCCGCTGAAATATCAAAGTTCAATCCCAAGTAGGGGTTCTGATAAACCATACCAAAACGCCGGCTAGCCAGTTGACGTTGCTGAGCGGAATTCAAATTGAATAAGTCGTATTGTTTACCTTCATCATAAAAAACAGCGCTACCTGAACTAGGTTCTTCATCAAAATAAAGACACTTCACTGAGGTTGATTTGCCCGAACCAGATTCGCCCATAATCCCTAAGATTTCGCCTTTATATAGATCAAAAGAAAGATCATGAGCCGCAACAACACTCCCGCAACTAGGGCATATGTTGGTATCCGCCTCAGGCCCCGTTAGTTCAAAACAATCAGAACAACCATTGCCATACACTTTCGATAAATTTCTGACTTCTAGTACCTTATCCATTCACCGCCTCCTTTTGCCTACACTCATTCTTGGCGGCACGAGCTGCTGCAAACTTTTCACAATAATCGCTGTCTGAACATTGATAGACTTTTTGACCATTTGTAGAGTCCACAAATTCATCAAGAAAACTGCTGGTCGAACCACATTTCTTACAGGCGCGACGGTTTCCGTGTTCGTCATCAAAATCTTCTACACGAAACGGCACATCGTCAAAAGCCAGAGGATCAGCACTTGTGTAAGGAGGGACGGCATAGATTTTTTTCTCACGACCCGCTCCTAGCAAAATAAGTGATTTTGATTGGTGTATCTTAGGAACATCCCAACGAGGTATCGGTGACGGGTCGATCACGTAGCAGTCATTAATACGAGTAGGATATCGATGTGAAATCGTAATCTCTTGATACTTCACTAAGTCTTCGTATAGCTTAACTAACAAGCGTGAGTAATCACCCTCTCCATGCATCTGCTTGCGTTTGTCTTCGGAGGGTTCAACAATTACCAGCGGGTCGGGATATGGTACCTGCAGGACCAATATTTGATCCTCACGTAGCTCTTTTTCCGGAATACGATGACGAGACTGAACAATATCAGCCTCTTCTGTATCCGTCGTTGTGTCGGTACCTGGGCAGGTCATTTGGATAAATTCACGAAGATTGACCGCATTAACTGAATCATCTGATCCCTGGTCAATCACTTTAAGGGTATCGTTTTCACCAATCAGCGATAATGTGAGTTGCAGCCCGCCGGTACCAAAACCTCTTCCCATTGGCATTTCCCGACTTGAATACGGTACTTGGTAACCAGGAATAGATATGGCTTTTAGGGTACAGCGCCTGACTTCTTTCTTTGCATGCTCGTCGAGAAATCCAAAATTGTATTGACTCATGACTCTGCAGCCTCCCTTTGCTTATTTTGGGTCGCTCTCAATCGATCCATATCTGACTGGAACGTCACGTAGTGAGGCATTTTGTAATGAGAGCAAAAGCCCATGGAGTCCACGCCATCGACATGCAGCAATACAAATTCAGGATCTTCTGATGGATTTGATGGGCCGTCTCGCATCCCTTTCTGAAGCGCACGATCCAAGATCGCCATACTAATTGCTTTCACTTCATTGTGCCCAAAGCACGCGCCATAGCCTAAGGTAAACATGGCCTTCTTATTGGCCCTTTGCCCATCTTGCTCATCCTCGTACATGGCCACGACTTCGCATTCAGTCACTTCCACTTCGCCAATTTCAGTCAATTCACCGGTAATCGGGTGAGGTAGCATCACAGGCACATAACCCACACGTAATTCCGCAACGGTAGGATGTATATCGCCGTAACCTCGCATATTTGAATAGGCCATGGCGAGTAATGAGCCCTGCTCTGCCCTAGCCATTGTAGCTAATGCCGCGGACCTCGGAACTGGAAAAACCAGCGGCTCACGTGTGATATCAAAAGGATCATTAGAACTATGCTGTTCAGATTCAGGAGGAAGAAGCCCCTGCTTTCTCAGTTCATCCAGCACTTTTGGAAAGGTATCCGGTACATTTGCCTCAGGTATATCGGCAAACCATTTCTTGGCAATCGTTTGAAAGGTTTCAGGCGACTCATCAAACATTTCCATTCGCATTAATCTAAGCTGATAGTCGGTGGTGGCACCTAACATTTGACCATTTGGAATATCTTTAAAGGCAGACGAAATTCGACGCGTAACACGCATTCTGCTGGTATCGGTTAACGGTGTTTCTAATAATCTGGGAACTGTTGATCGATAAGCCCTGAGCGCAAAAGATGCTTCAAGTGTATCGCCATGAAACTGCTTTATTGCCAACGAAGCTAAGTCTGGGTGAAAAATCCCTCCTTCAGAAATAACGCGGCTGTGCAGAAGTCTTAGTTGATGACGAATCGATTCAGAATCAATCGCCTGCTCTCCTTGCCTCGCTCTAAGGTAATCGAACGCACCTTCAGCACCTCTAAGTGCCTGGCCGCCACCTTTTACTGCAACATATGCCATTAAATCACCTCCACTTGTGTCGTGCGTGGTAATGCAATGAAGCTTTCCTGGTCACATAGAATAATATCGACACCGAGAGGAAAGGCGGAACACCAACTATTTCTTCGCTCTAGCCAGGCCTGATCAAGTCCATCAATCTCTAGTGTTATCTTGCCGTTCACGCCTGGCCCCATCAATTGCAGCTTTAAGTCACCTCGACCAATGGCCGTTACATTGATGATCAGCGTGGCTGATTGCTCCGGATTAGCGAGTGAACCTAACTTAGGGTCGTGGACGATACATTGCTGCCCCTTCGCAATGATGAAGTCGGCAGTCTCAAGGTCTGTTTTATCTGCCTGCAACATTCGCCAGTCACTTTCCGAGATTAAGGACTCAGGATCTGACACCGATACTTGAGAATCCGCCAATGTCGCCAACAAGGGCAAAAAGCCACCGACTGTCTGTCTTGAATCAACCTGAGAAGCCTCAGAAGACCTTCCGTAAAGAAGCGTGTTTTGCTGCCCTGGTCGAGACATGGCATTAAGTAACTCGCGATATTGTTGCTGCTGTAATTGAGGCAGCCACAAGGAATCAACTTGCAACATTGGATGCTTCCTCCTTCCTATCAGAAGCTTGATAGCCTGGTTCGTCATTAGTATCTAAAGCATCTTCAAGAAGCGAAAAGTCAACGCGCGTACTCGACAAGATTTTTCTACGAGCTGACTCCCTTTCTTCGAACAGACGCTGCCCTTCATCGAGCAAAGCAGCAACGAGATCAAATCCGACTAGCTCCTCCGCCAAAACCGCATCACAAATAGCCAGCGTTTCTGCGTATTCAATATCATCATGCATTACGTTGGCGGCCCCCTGTACAACTTGACCTGACTGAGTCGTGATTTCTATCCATACGCTTGATAGCGGAAACTCGCCAAGAAAGAAGGCTTCAGATAATGTGCTTTCTTTCAGTTTCAATGCCCCTAAACCTGACTGAGGAGGACTGACCGGTTTAATTAACCAGTCCTTTGCAAGACCCTGGACTTGCTCGACTAAGTCAGATCGTTTAATCCTGCTTAAAGCTTTAATCCATTCTGATCTAGGCAGTTCTAAGTTCTTTCTCATTTGCATTTCTCTTCTAGATATCTAGACAACACCAGGCAAAAGAAAGCTTTTGCTCGTTGTTAGGCCCAACTACAATGTCTTTTTACGCAGCTTTTGCGAGCCATATTCCAATATTAAAACGGTGATAAAAATGACCAAAAGAATGGTCGATACATGGTCGTAATCAAACAAATCCCAACGACCTTTTAATTCCATTCCAATACCTCCGGCGCCGACGATGCCAAGCACTGTTGCCGTTCGAATATTTCGTTCAAAGATATACTGAACATACGCAATCCAAGCTGGCAGAACATGAG
>NZ_LWGF01000276.1:0-713 GCF_001635355.1 Oleiphilus sp. HI0125 | reverse complement strand
ATATCGCATTCGGCAAGTCCTCAAGCTCACGATGAAAGTGGCAATCCGTTACCGCCAAAAGACGGAGAATTGCCGCAAGCCGATCAGCCCGAATGGAATGGATTAACTAATTCAGCCAGTACAGATGAATTTGATTCCACGGCCGCATTCGTATCAGGGCAAGTTAATAGTGGGATTAATTCATCAGTATTGAGCTCTCAGTTGGGCCAGAATGTAACTATTACACCAGATACAGAGCTCCAAACTGTCAAAGGCGTAGTATTTAGCGCTGTTAATCAGGTGGGTAAGAATGGCAGTGCATCCTCGTTAGCAAACACAGCGTCAGATCTCAGGTCTGAGTTTGGGCAATCAACGAGTTCTGAGCAAGCGAGTGTTAACAATTCGAATGGCCAGGCTTTGACGCCCCATGGCCAAAGCGCGATCGCGGGATCTTCTGCACCATTAGTTGGTGTTGATGGCGCGGCTAGTAGCGATTCGCAAACTAACTTAGGGAATTCATTTCAACGTTCTGCGATCGTTTCAAATGAGGGCTTAAGTTTGGGTAAAGATGGCGTGGCGGCTTCTGCTGCTGTATCTAGTTCGCAGAATGGCCAAATGAATTTTGCACATCCTATTTTTAGCGGAGAGCTTACTGTCTCGATTAACGGTAAGCCAGTGGATTCTTCCGCGCTAAATCCGATTGCCAAGTCTCCTCAGTCCCTTGGGAATGGTTT
>NZ_LWGF01000275.1:0-672 GCF_001635355.1 Oleiphilus sp. HI0125 | reverse complement strand
GGGTTTTCCGCTGGATACGCGCTGGCTCTCATATTTGTGCGAGTTGCGCCGGGGTTGATAATGTTTACTCGTATCGGATCTTCTTCTGTATCCAGTTCGTCAGCAAGCACTTGCGCAAAGCCTTCTGTCGCGAATTTACTTACAGAATATGCACCCCAGTAAGCACGACCTTTTCGCCCAACACTTGATGAAGTAAAAATGATAGAAGGGTCATCAGATAGCTTTAGTAAGGGGATGAATGTTTTTGTCATCAAGAAGCATGCATTTAGATTGACCTGCATAACTTTTTGCCATACTTCAACTTCGTATTGCTCTATTGGTGTCATTGAACCAAGCTGGCTAGCGTTATGAACAAGCCCGTCTAGTCGCCCAAACTCTTGATCGATGACATCAGAAATTTTGTGATAGTCAACTTCAACAGCACCTTCAAGATTTACTGGGAGAATAGCTGGTTCAGGTAGCTGTTCGGATATGATCTGATCGTATACAGCTTCAAGCTTTGTGGTGGTTCGTCCTAATAAAAGAACTGTCGCGCCTGCTCGTGCATAGCTAAGTGCGATTGCCTTTCCTATGCCTTCGCCTGCACCTGTAACCAGGATAACTTTGTTAAGTAGTAGGTTTTCAGGTGCTTGATAATCGTGCATGGTTACGCCTATTCGCAGAAGAGTAAAG
>NZ_LWGF01000274.1:0-1041 GCF_001635355.1 Oleiphilus sp. HI0125 | reverse complement strand
ATCAAAGCCCAAGCGTGTTCCGTATTCTTGGATAGAATTTAAAACACTAAATAACTGTTCAACTGGGGTCAGCGCTAATGCGCTCTGACCCCATTATCAAACGAGAGAGAACATGATTACTGGTTTAGATCACATAGCTATTGCAGTACCTGATTTACAGAAAGCAATTCAACGCTTTGCTGAAGACTTTGGATTGGATTTCAAAGGCCAAGAAGATGTTGAGTCCGCCCTGACTAGCACGGCATTTTTCCCTTTAGACAAAACAAGCATTGAGCTTGTGCACCCACTGAATGGACAAGGACCGATCCAGAAGTATATCGACAAAAAAGGCGGGGGCATGCATCACCTATGCTTTCGAAGCGATGACATCGACTCTGACATCGAACGCCTCAAAGCAAAGGGTTATGAGTTCTTGTCAGATGCGCCATCACTGGGTGCACACAACTGCCGAGTTATCTTCATTCACCCTAAAAGCTGCGATGGCGTTTTGGTTGAATTGAATCAGCCGATGTAGTTTTAATAAATTGGGGTCAGCACAAAAGTACTCTGACCCCAGTTGTGAAAATTTTATCGACGCATTAAGCCCGTCGATTGCGAAGCAATCCGGGTCGCCTTTGGGGTGTCGAGGTCTTTGGCGACACAAAGACCCCGACTCGTCATCAGACGAAAACCAAAGTTAGTTTAAGCACTAGAGTTAAATTATGACTGAAAAGAAAACGCTCAAACTCGACGAGTGGGAAGCCCTCGCTACCAAACAAATGAAAGGCATGAATCCAGAAGAAATGACTTGGATGTCACCTGAAGGCGTTCCCGTAAAAGTACTCTATACGGCCGACGACACGAAGGGTCTTGAGCATATCGACTCCTTACCTGGCATGGAGCCCTACATGCGAGGCCCTATGGCCACAATGTATGCCGGTCGTCCTTGGACCATTCGTCAATACGCAGGCTTCTCGACTGCTGAAGAATCTAACACTTTCTATCGCAAAAACTTAGCCGCTGGCGCACAAGGTGTGTCGGTTGCGTTTGATCTAGCTACGC
>NZ_LWGF01000273.1:0-1335 GCF_001635355.1 Oleiphilus sp. HI0125 | reverse complement strand
AAAAACACTCGTCCATGAAGCTGGCAATAAAATCCCTCGCTCTCACCAAGACATGCTGATCAGTATCCTTGATCTAGAGAAAGTAACTGTCAACGACATCATGATTCCTAAGAATGAAGTGATTGGACTAGATATTGAAGACAACCTAGATGATTTGATCGAACAAGCTAGAAGCTCGCAACACACTAGGCTCCCCGTCTACAAGGGAGACATCAACAACATAATTGGTGTACTCCACCTGCGAAACATGACAAAAGTTTTGTCTCATGCTGAGCCAAATAAAGCAGCACTACTGCAGGCATGTCGTGAGCCCTATTTTATCCCCGAAAGTACTCCGCTAAACCATCAGTTACTTCAATTTCAAAAAGCAAAACGCAGAATCGGCATTGTGGTTGATGAATATGGTGATGTTCAGGGACTTGCAACAATGGAAGATATCTTAGAAGAAATTGTTGGGGAGTTCACAACGGACTACTCTACAACCAGCAGCTCAGATATCACTGCGCAAGAGGACAGCAGCTTCCTTATTGATGGCTCCGCCACCATTAGGGCGATTAATAAAGCGCTTAAATGGTCATTACCTACTAATGGCCCTAAAACGATTAACGGGCTTATTACTGAGTCATTGGAGTTCATTCCTGAGCACCCAGTTTGCATAAAGATTGGTAACTACGAACTAGAAGTCAGACAAGTGAAAGACGACAAAATCAAAACTGTGCGCGCATTTAAAGGTAAAGCGTAACAAATTGCCCATTTTTCATACTAAAACACTTAGTTTCTTGCGAGTTTGTACTAATATGCGTAAATTACAGACTTCGGCGTCATTTTAACTTTTTGATACATTTCTCTATCGCTTGAGTGCACCAATGGCAAACAGCTTTAACGTCAACGACAATGCCAATTCTCGAGAAAGTGCTAACAGCTCAGCCGTCTCAGAAAAACTGTTCAATGCCTACTCTCAGCATGTATCTCCCCTACTAGATCAATCATTTGATGCGATTGATGACACCTTGTTTGATCTTGCAAATAATGCAAGAAACAACAATGAGCAAAATCGCTATTTCGAAGCCATGCGTGAATTACGCCTCAAACGTAAAGCCATATGCACGAACATTGATCAATCTCTTCAATCTTTATTTCAATTTCCTTTCGAGCAGATAAAACTTAATACACCAGCGCCGTCACAAGTTGAATCTCTATCAGTGGTAGACGACAAGCAATTTGAAGAGCAGCTAGCGGTTGAGACAATGGCTAGTAAGTCACGAGCTAACTTTCAGCATATTCACCTAACTCTGCATCAACGCATGGCCGAGGCTTATCAGCTTAATGGTGATG
>NZ_LWGF01000272.1:0-770 GCF_001635355.1 Oleiphilus sp. HI0125 | reverse complement strand
CACTTTCCTTTTCTATCACGTCCACGTATTGATTAGGCATATTTAGTTCAGTAAAAAGCACTTGAACGTTAGCAGCTTTGATTTTATTAATCGTGTCTTGAAGTTGCGATGCGCTAGGTGATAGGCCATGCGCTGGTTCAACAACAGCTGAGACAGTCATGCCAAATTCTTGAAGAAGATAACCATAGGCTCCGTGTGTGCTTGCAATACGGATGAGACCGATATCCAGTTGGCTAATACTTTCTAATGCCTTATTTTTAATCGCACGTAGCTGTCTTGCGTAGATGAAAGCATTTTTTAGGAAGAACTTAGCATTGTTTGGGTCTAACTCTCCAAGTTCGCGCGCAATGGTATAGATTTGTCTAATCGCCGCCTCGATGGCTACAAATGTGTGAGGATTGTGTACCTTTCCTCCTCGTTTACTAATGAGAGGCACTGCTGCATTGGCTTCAATAACCGAAAGTTTTGGAAGTTTCAGTTTTCTAATCGCTTCCATTGCAAATTCGTCATGGCCAATACCGTTCACCACGATTGCATCCATGTTTTTTAAACGATTTAAATCTGCAGGTGAGAGTTTGTAGGCGTGTGGATTAAACCCTGCTTCGATCAGAGGTATTACATTTGCTCGGTCACCAACAATGTTTGCCACATAGCTATGATAAGGATGAAGAGTAATACCAATATTGAGTTTGGCTGATACATTATGACTTGTGACCAGAAGCGATGTTAGAAAAGCAATTCGTAATATCGGTCGTATAGTTTTTATGCGC
>NZ_LWGF01000271.1:0-865 GCF_001635355.1 Oleiphilus sp. HI0125 | reverse complement strand
GTGGAACATTGCTGTGTTGTCTCAACCATCCACAAATCAGTATTGACCAATTTATGGCTGACCTCGACGAGTACTTCGATGGAAAAGCAACACTTGAAGTCATTGCACGCGCTCCAGAAATTGAAGAGCTAGAGAATGAAAAAGGCTTGAAGTTAGTCATAGTGACTCTATAAGTTCGGACAGAATGGCCGCAATGGACTAGAGCCTTCATCATGGCGCTCGGTATATTTGGCGACATACAAAAATTAAGATGAATAATTATGAATTACCGTCGCTCTCTTTCGATGCTTTGTGTGCTGTCCATCGGCGTATTATTGAGCGCTTGCAGTCAACAAGCCATTCAAATACCTAATGTGAGCTTGAGCCAAGTTCAGCTCAATAAATACGAAGCGAGCTGCAAAGTTTGTCACGAACAAAAAGCAAGCGGCGCACCGCAACGCGGTGCGTATCAAGACTGGCAAATTGTCTTCGGCAAGCCAATGGATTTAATTATGACTCGGGTCATTGATGGCTATGCGGGAATGCCTCCGTTAGGCCAATGCTTTGACTGTTCAGAATCTGATTTAAATGATTTAGTGCTTTATCTCGCGCAATCTCCAAACACTCAAAAACACGAAGCGGAGAAATAGCTATGCAGCGCAGAGACTTACTAAAATCGATGGTTGCTGCATGTTTATCGAGCGCCGTACCCAATATTGCGTTATCGACTTCTGCACTGGCGTGGAAAAACTGGTCAGGCAATCAACGCTGCGTACCGAGTGCACGTATTGCGCCGCAAAGTTTAGCGGATCTGCAAACATGGCTGCGCAACAACCAAGGAAAAATGCGCTCTGTAGGCTCAGGACATTCCTTTACAGCACTCGTC
>NZ_LWGF01000270.1:0-890 GCF_001635355.1 Oleiphilus sp. HI0125 | reverse complement strand
AAACCGGCCAGAGGTTTGTCATGAGCGTATGTAAATAGACCGTATTAACTGGTGGTACGGAGAATCATATACAGGAAATGTAATGAGCGAGAGCTTTGCAGATTTATTTGAAGAGAGCCTAAAAGAGATCGATATGACCCCAGGGTCGATCGTTAAAGGCGTGGTTGTAGACATCGATAGCGATTGGGTTACAGTTAACGCAGGCNTGAAATCAGAGGGCGTTATCCCTCTTTCACAGTTCGTAAACGAAGCTGGTGAAGTTGAACTAGCAGTTGGTGACACTGTTGACGTAGCACTTGATGCTGTAGAAAACGGCTTTGGCGAAACGCAACTTTCACGTGAGAAAGCGAAGCGTGCTGAAGCATGGAAAGATCTTGAGAAAGCATTCGAAGCTGAAGAGATCGTTAAAGGTATCATCAACGGTAAAGTTAAAGGCGGCTTTACTGTTGACCTTAAATCTGTTCGTGCATTCCTACCTGGTTCTCTAGTTGACGTTCGTCCAGTTCGTGACACATTGCACCTTGAAGGCAAAGAGCTTGAGTTTAAAGTTATCAAGCTTGACCAAAAGCGTAACAACGTTGTTGTTTCTCGCCGTGCAGTACTTGAAGCTGAAAATTCAGCAGAGCGTGATGCTCTTCTTGAGTCAATGGCTGAAGGTATGGAAGTTAAAGGTATCGTTAAGAACCTTACAGACTACGGTGCGTTCGTAGATCTTGGTGGTGTTGACGGTCTTCTTCACATTACAGATATGGCTTGGAAGCGCATTAAGCACCCGAGCGAGATTGTAAATGTTGGTGACGAAATCAACGTTAAAGTTCTTAAGTTCGACCGTGAGCGCAACCGTGTTTCTCTAGGTCTTAAGCAGTTGGGTGAAGATCCATGGGTATCAA
>NZ_LWGF01000269.1:0-1075 GCF_001635355.1 Oleiphilus sp. HI0125 | reverse complement strand
GGATCACTCTTAATCGGTGATTTAACACCATCTAATTCAACATCTTCAGGAAGCTGTACAGGCAGCTCTTCTAGAGGCACAGGGATCTCAGTGCCGTCTTCCAAGTATTTCATTGGAATCGGTGCGCCCCAATAGCGTTGACGAGAGACACCCCAGTCACGTAAGCGGTAATTCACTTTGCGCGATCCAGTTCCAGTTTCTTCAAAGTGCTTCACAATTGCTTCGAATGCTTCAGCAGAGGTTAAGCCAGTAAATTCGCCGGAGTTTACAAGAACACCTTTGTCGGTGTAGGCCGACTCATGAATGTCAAGTTCTTCAACTTCTTCCGATGCGATAACTTGTTTAATTGGAAGCTTATACGTTTTTGCGAATTCATGGTCACGCTCGTCGTGCGCTGGTACAGACATAACTGCGCCTGAGCCGTAGTCCATTAATACGAAGTTCGCAGCCCAAATCGGGACTTCTTCACCTGTAATTGGGTGGATTGCTTTGAAGCCGGTAGGAAGACCTTTTTTCTCCATTGTCGCCATATCTGCTTCGGCAACTTTGTTTTTCTTGCATTCTTCGATGAACTCACGCAAGTCGGTGTTGTTTTCTGCACCACGTGTAGCAAGTGGGTGTTGAGCGGCTACCGCAACATACGTTACACCCATCAGAGTGTCTGGGCGTGTGGTATAAACGCTTAGCGTTTCGTCTGAGTCTTTGATGCCAAAGCTGAATTCAAGACCTTCTGATCGGCCAATCCAGTTGCGCTGCATCGTTTTAACTTGCTCAGGCCATTCGTCAAGTTGATCTAAGTCGTTAAGTAATTCTTCTGCATAATCGGTGATTTTGATAAACCACTGTGGGATTTCTTTGCGCTCGACAATTGCACCAGAACGCCAGCCCCGGCCATCGACAACTTGCTCGTTTGCAAGAACAGTTTGGTCAACTGGGTCCCAGTTAACAGTCGCGTTCTTTTTGTACACTAAGCCGCGCTCNTAAAGCTTAGTGAAGAACCATTGTTCCCACTTGTAGTATTCAGGGCGGCAGGTCGCTAATTCTCGATCCCAGTCATAACCAAAGCCTAATTGCT
>NZ_LWGF01000268.1:0-892 GCF_001635355.1 Oleiphilus sp. HI0125 | reverse complement strand
CCAAAAAGTCAGTGATCGCGAAATTTCCCGTGCTCAGAAAGAATTAGATAAACGCATCAAGGAATTCAACTCACTACAAGATCAACTGAAAGAAAAGCTAGGCGTTGAAAAGAAAAAAGCTGAGTCAACGATTTCTAAAGCAAAATCGACGGTTGAAAGCAAAGTAAAAACAGTAGAAAAGAAAGTTAAAACAGCCGCGAAAAAAGCCCCTGTTAAAAAAGCTCCCGCTAAAAAGACTGTTGCTAAAAAAGCAGCGACCGTGAAGAAGGCAGTAGAGAAAGACGTAAAAACTGCGAAGAAAGCCGTTGAGAAAGAAATTGAAACTGCGAAGAAAGCCGTTGAGAAAGAAATTAAAACCGCTAAGAAAGCAGTCGAGAAAGAAGTTAAAACGGTCAAGAAAGCCGTTACTAAAAAAGCTGCGCCAGCAAAAGCGGCGGCTAAGAAAGCTGCTGATAATTTAAGTAAGCTACCGGGCGTTGGACCAGCGACCGCGAAGAAACTTGCAGAGGCTGGAATCACAAGTTTCAAACAGGTCGCAAACCCGAGTGCGGCCGATAAGAAAAAATTAGAAGCCTTCGCGAAAACAAAAGGTTTCGCTGATTGGACAGCCAAAGCAAAAGAGCTGATCTAAGCCATTAATTTAACTAGGCCATGCGCAATGCATGGCCTAGTTATTCTCCCTTCATACACATATTTACTTTCATACCTTTACTCAACAGCTTACAAACGTTACACAAAAAAACGATACTTCCCCTGCTTAACTAATCCACTCCCCTACACTGAAATTACATAAAAAATATAACTCGAGTAGGTATTCTTGTGCTTAGTGCATCAACAATAAGAAAAGTATGTTTGGGCGGCATCCTCGCACTTTCAAGCTTCACGCTATTAG
>NZ_LWGF01000267.1:0-1077 GCF_001635355.1 Oleiphilus sp. HI0125 | reverse complement strand
CAATGATTCTTGGTTCTTAGATCTGAAACTAGTCATGGCTTATTGGGAACAAAGTGAAGCGCAACCTAAGCGTGCGTATCACCACACCGCACCAGTAAATAGCTTGTATGCATTGCATGAGTCGCTACTTATGGTGAAAGAGGAAGGCCTTGAAAATGCTTGGGCTCGCCACGCGAAACATCATAATGCGCTTGTTGCAGGTTTGAGTGTACTGGGTATTGAACTCATTGTTGCGGAAGAGTATCGCTTACCTGAATTGAATACCGTGAAGATTCCAGAAGGTGTGGATGACGCGGCTGTTCGTACTGCATTGCTTAGCCAATTCGATCTTGAGATCGGCGCGGGCCTTGGCAAGTTTGCAGGCAACGCTTGGCGTATAGGTTTGATGGGCAGCGCATGTAAACGTGAAAACGTTGAGCTATGCATCTCAGCCCTAGCGAGCGTTCTTAACGAACAAGGATATGACTGTGACGGCGATGCAGCAATGGCTGCCGTTGCTAATAGCTACGCCTAATATATTTCTCGTTCTAGGGCTCATTGCCAAAGGGTCAGTGTAGCAATACTCTGACCCTTTATTATTTAATCACCCTACATAGTTAAGGCATGAGTTTCGGCATGGACAAACATCTTCTTATCATTGGCCACGCTCCCTCTCCAAATACTCACACACTCCTAAAAACAATCAACGATGCGAGTAACAAAAGCCAGTGCACTGTAACTAGCTTATCTGCATTTGATACCACTCCAGAGCACATCATTCAGGCAGACGCTGTCATTCTTTTCACACCAGAAAACCTCAGCTACATGTCTGGAGCGATGAAAGATATGTTTGATCATTGCTATTACCCCGTACTTGAGAAAAAACAAGGTTTACCAGTCGCAGCGATTGTTCGCGCTGGGCACGATGGCACTGGCACGGTGCACGCCTTACCAACGATACAATTACCTTAAAACGCACCTAATTTAGCCGCTCTCGGTAATCATTGAACGACTTTTCATTCTAGAGCCGGTTTGTCATCGCCGTAGAGATACATGATCAGCATATGGGGCAAGGTTAAGGCCGCCAGTAGGTAAAAA
>NZ_LWGF01000266.1:0-1018 GCF_001635355.1 Oleiphilus sp. HI0125 | reverse complement strand
TTACGATGAAGCCGAAGCGTTGATTGAAAAAGCCGAACTGATTAATCCAGATCAGGTTATGACGCAATATTACAGAGCTCAGGTTTACGACAAAACAAATAGAAAGGTCGAGGCTGACAGACTGTTTAGTAATTTAATAGCGCAAGGGCATGAACCTTCAAAATTTTCACTTTCGTTGTTGTGTTTCAGCATTGGAGATTGGGATCGTGCATTTGAATTATATGAAAATCGTCCCGTTGCTTTGTGGCTGAAGCAGTATTGTGAGTCTAACGGTGCGTGTTATTGGGATGGAGCTTCTGATCTAAAGAATAAGCATGTATTGGTTTATGCAGAGCAAGGATTAGGTGATCAGATTCGTTATGCGTATTTCATAAAACGATTGGTGGCGGAGGCTAAGAAGGTCTCAATTATTTATGATGCGAGGCTTTACCCAGTTATTCAGCACATGTACCCAGATGTTGAGTGTTTGGCGACTGAATCGTTAACTCCGGAAATTTTGCATGATGTATCGCCTGAATTTTGTCTTTGCGTTGGTAGTTTAGGCTTGCGATATAGTGATGGCTTATATGACTCGAAACTTCTCGAAGACGGCTTTTTTTCTTATGAGGGTGATCAGTCTGATCTTCCTGTAAAAGACAGTTCAAAACCAATCATAGGGTTATGTTGGCGAAGCATCAAAATTCTGAAAGAGAGAAACGAGTGGTATTGCACTGCGCAGGAATTTGCGCAGATGTTATCAGGTATTGAAGCGACATTTATCAGTCTTCAGTATGGGCTCAGCGATGAAGAACGTGAGGCTTTTAGATCTGAAGGGCTAGAGTTAATAGAGCTCTATGGCATTGACTTGAAAGATGATCAGGCATCACTAGCTCATATCATCTCTCAATTAGATTCGGTGGTGTCTGTTTCCACAGCGATGAGCGAGCTTGCAGGAGCTTGCGGAGTTCCTGTGCTCACATTGGCGATCGAAAACATTCGTTGGTTTATGGCTGAAAAACATGTGTCAGGCTTTTATCCT
>NZ_LWGF01000265.1:0-1305 GCF_001635355.1 Oleiphilus sp. HI0125 | reverse complement strand
CTCTCTGGCTTAAACATATAGAACTGTTTAGCAAAGATAAGGCCAGAATAAAAATCACATTAATATCAATAACTTACAACTGGCTCCCTCCGAAAAAATGTAACAAAAAAGTATCAACGAATAAAAAACGCGTAACAACCGTATCACTGTTATAAGTTGTGCTCCTTAATCTTCCGCCATAACGTCATTCGGCTAACACCTAGAGCGCTTGCGGCATCACTTTTATTAAAGTTACATTCTTTGAGCGCGCTGATAATGTCGTTTTTAGTAAGATCTTTGCGTGCTCCAGCATGGGTGGGTAAATCACTTCCGAATAATGTTGAGTCCTGCAAATAACTGGGCAAGTGTTGACGAGTAACGACCTCATCATCGTGCATAGCTATAATATAACGGACAACATTTTCCAGCTCCCGAACATTCCCGGGCCAATCATAGTGGGTCAAAAACTGCTCCACATCGTCAGTACATTTGAGCGAGCGACTTAATCGTTCGGCAAAATGTCTGAACAATAGCAAAATATCATCACGGCGCTCTCGCAGCGGAGGCAGACTGATTCGGACAACGTCCATCCTATACTTCAAATCTGCACGCAAACAGCCTGTCTCTACCGCCTGATCAACCGGTAAATTAATCGCTGAGATAATCTCACCCTCAAAATCAAGCACTGCATGATCGCCTAAACGAGAAAACTTCCCAGTTTCCAAAACGCGCAGTAATTTACCTTGAATTGCCATATCTAAGGAGTTTAATTCATCGAGGAAAATCGTGCCGCCTTTCGCCTGTTGAAAAATCCCAGTACTATCGCGGTCAGCTCCGGTAAAGGAACCTTTCACAGATCCAAACAACTGAGACTCCGCTAAAGAGGGAACTAAGTTTGGGCAGCTGCATGCTAAAAATTCACCCTCTTTACGCGCGCTATGGTCGTGTATAGCGTGAGCAATTAACTCTTTACCAGTCCCTGTCTCACCAACAATCATTACGGGCAAACCAGATTTTGCCGCTCGCGGGACCATTTCTAACAGTTTTAAAACATTCTTGTTCTGACTGACAAAACCGTAGTTATAAACCTCTTTTTGCCCGCGCAGATTTCGTCTCACTCTATCCATGACGTTGTACAGGTCAGGCTTTGAAACTGGTTTGGACAGGTATTGATCAAGTAGCTTGTTGTTGAACTCAGTGATCACTTCTGTGTAATCATCAAAGGAACTCATCAGTACCACATAACATTCGGGATACAGTTGCTTCACTCGACGAATCAACTCTAACCCGCTCAACGTCGGCATTCGATGATCAGTGAGCAAGACC
>NZ_LWGF01000264.1:0-774 GCF_001635355.1 Oleiphilus sp. HI0125 | reverse complement strand
GTCATCGACGACAGTAAGACCATTCGACGTACAGCTGAAACCTTATTAAAGAAGGTAGGTTGTATGGTCATTACGGCAACCGATGGATTTGATGCCTTGGCAAAGATTGCAGATTCAAATCCAGACATTATTTTTGTCGATATTATGATGCCACGTCTTGATGGTTATCAAACTTGCGCTTTGATCAAAAATAACAGTGCTTTTAAATCAACCCCGGTCATTATGCTATCGAGTAAAGATGGTCTGTTTGATAAGGCTAAAGGCCGTATTGTGGGTTCAGATCAATATTTAACTAAGCCGTTTAGTAAGGATGAGTTGCTGAGTACGATTCGTAATCATGCACCTCAAAATGGCTAAGTAAAGGATTAACAATTCTCTCATCGCAAGATGAATTAAATGAGGGAGAGCTATGGCTCGTATACTTATCGTCGATGATTCACCAACAGAAATTCGCAAGATTTCAACAATTCTCGACCAGCATAAACACGAAGTAATTACAGCTGATAATGGCGCAGATGGCGTAGCCGTTGCACGTCAGGAACGTCCTGATCTTATTTTGATGGATGTTGTAATGCCTGGGTTAAACGGTTTCCAAGCAACTCGTCAATTAACGAGAACACCTGAGACCGCTGACATTCCAGTAGTGATTGTTACTACCAAAGATCAAGAGACCGATCGAGTTTGGGGTACGCGCCAAGGTGCGAAAGGATACTTAGTTAAGCCAGTTAGCGAAAATGACCTCATCGCTACCATTAACGAGTTACTTGATTAAAT
>NZ_LWGF01000263.1:0-969 GCF_001635355.1 Oleiphilus sp. HI0125 | reverse complement strand
GCGCAACCTGTCATGCTAAATGCAACCGCCAAGCCACCTGTAGTACTGGCAGCACCTACTAATAAATTTCTTCGCGTAATAGCAGGGCCTTTCATGATTTGCTTATCCATTGTTCACCCCACCCTTCTTTGCTTCGTATGCAAGCTCTGTCGCTGCAGTTTTAATCGCCGCTTTGATTCGAGGGTAAGTTCCGCAACGACATACATTACCAGCCATAGCCACATCGATATCATCGTCAGATGGATTTGAATTACCCGCTAATAACGCACTAGCAGACATAATTTGTCCCGGCTGACAGTAACCACACTGAGGGACATTGTGCTTAACCCATGCGCTCTGAACAGGATGCAAACTTTCGCCGTCGGACAGACCTTCAATCGTTGTAATCTGTTGCCCTTCAACAGCAGACACTGGTGTAATACACGAACGAACTGCTTGGCCATTCAAATGCACAGTACAGGCCCCGCACAAGCCCATACCACAACCAAACTTAGTGCCCGTCATTTCAAGCGTGTCACGAATAAACCATAATAAAGGCGTATCTGCGTCTACGTTAACTTCGCGCTCCTCACCATTCAGAAAAAATTTCATATGAATCTCTTTTTTGTTTTCAGTGTGATAATGCCTTATCTAGCGCAAGCCAAACTTCTCTCTTGTACTTTGCTTAGACTTATCCCCTTTCTTTAACATCACGTATACAGCCCCCGTGCCTCCGTGGCGAGGTTGAGCAGAATGAAACGCCATAACTTCGTCGATCTGAGGCAACCATACAGACAAGTGGCTTTTTATCGCAGCGATCTTGTCTGCATTGCGTTCGCCCTTACCGTGGAGTATCAGGACTGTACGAAGTTCGTATTGAAAGCAGTCACGCAAAAACTGGAACACCTCACGACGCGCTTCTTCAACTGTCAGCCTATGTAGGTCGAGCCTCGCCTCAATGTCGTAGCGCCCCATTCTCAGATTTTTATA
>NZ_LWGF01000262.1:0-669 GCF_001635355.1 Oleiphilus sp. HI0125 | reverse complement strand
GCTGTAACTGGGAAAGAAAGTCTCCAGTCAGCATCGTCTTTTACTGCTTTAATGAAGTCTTCAGTGATTAATAGTGACAAGTTGAATTGACGAAGACGACCATCTTCACGTTTAGCTTTAATGAAGTCCAAAACATCAGGATGGTGTACATCGAAAGTCGCCATTTGTGCGCCACGTCGACCACCTGCTGATGATACTGTAAAACACATCTTGTCGAAGATATCCATGAACGACAATGGGCCAGAGGTGGTCGCACCTGCACCAGCAACATACGCACCTTTAGGGCGTAAAGTAGAAAACTCATATCCGATGCCACAGCCGGCTTTTAGTGTTAAGCCTGCCTCGTGGTTTTTAAGTAGGATATCGTCCATTGAGTCATAGACTGTGCCTGAAACGGTACAGTTAATGGTGGAAGTTGCAGGCTTATGTTCGCCAGCGCCTGCATTCGACATAATGCGGCCTGCGGGAATGACGCCAGTCTCTAATGCCCATTTAAAATCTGCATATACCTGCTCGCGCTTTTCCTCTGATTCTACAGAAGATAGAGCACGGGCCACACGTTCATAAGTTTCAGCGATTGTTTTATCAACAGCTTCGCCAGACTTTGTTTTCAGCTGGTATTTAGTGTGCCAAATGTCTACCGACGCATCTTGCATCGGGAGTGGAGAA
>NZ_LWGF01000261.1:0-632 GCF_001635355.1 Oleiphilus sp. HI0125 | reverse complement strand
ATCAAAATTATTATCTTCCCTAGCAGGGCTTTGTGAGCACGATCAAGCGGTCATTAGTTACTCTGGTATCGATGTTAGAAAAATTGCCAACCGAGATTTGACACCTTATATCTCACTTTGTCCGCAACAACCAAAATTAGTCAAGGGTTCGTTTTTAGACAACATCACGTTACATAACAAAAGCAGAGAATCATCTGCCTATGACGTGTCACATGAAATTGGGTTGACGAAAGATTTGGCCAAGTTCCCTAAGTCTTTCGATGAGTACCTTGATAATGTTGACTATGGTGTTTTTCACCAAGGCATGCGACAGAAAATCGCGATCGCAAGATGTCTCTGTTCCAATACGCCGGTTTTACTGTTTGATGAGATCAACTCTGACATGGATCCGGTATCTAATAATCTATTTTTGGAGGCCATAAAACGCCGTCAAAAGGACCATATTATTATTCTTGTAAGCCAGCAGTCGCAGTTTATTAACTTGGGCACAAAATATCTTTGCGTTTGAGAAAAATACAGTACAGGGGCAGATGAATGAATAATTACCATGAATATGACAGCGACCGTTTCGATCCACTCTCAGACGGATCTGACGGACATCGTTTCTCCCTCGATGATAGTGAGAAAGAAAC
>NZ_LWGF01000260.1:0-743 GCF_001635355.1 Oleiphilus sp. HI0125 | reverse complement strand
CGATAAGCGCGCTCAGCAACGGTGTACGCATCTGCATCTAAGGCCTTATTGTATAAAACGCTAGCTCTCGTCAGCTCAGCGGTCAGCCGCTGTTCTGTAGAGGCTTCGATAAACCGGTCATACCCTGTAAGGAGGGTGATCATCGCATCGAACTGTTGTTGGTTTTGATAGAAGTTCGACACCGCCAAAGCCACTTCTGGTGCTCTTTTATCTTGAGAGAAAGTACGAATGAACCTGCTCGCTAATTCAAACTGCTTGTCTGCCCATTGTGTCGATTTAATAGCATTATCGTGGCCAAGCGTTTTGCGCAAAGCCTGTTCTGAGCTGATCAATGCGCTATATGCCGCATCTGATTTAAAGTCTAGTGATGCGTCATTATAGGCTAGCCTTTCATATAGGTCTGATGCTTTGCTAGCCTNCCCGCCGCGCTGTAATGCCTGCGCTGCCAAATAAGTCGCTTCGTGGCTTTGCTCAGAAGCGCCATTTTTCATTTGCTCAAGTGCTGATAGCTGTAAATAGTAACTCGCTGCCTGTTTTGCCGATCGCAACATTCTTTGATCGCGCGTTTTGCGCTCTTGCATTCGAACAAAATTAAGATGAGCGAGTTCTTCAGTCACATCAATCAGGCTAGGACGGATTTCTGCTTTTACGCGTGCCTGCGCCGTTTTCCAAAAATCAGAACGAATTCCAAACCGCTGTACCAACGCCGCTTTTGCCTTCCAAGCTTCGATTTTCCTGTCAGC
>NZ_LWGF01000259.1:0-555 GCF_001635355.1 Oleiphilus sp. HI0125 | reverse complement strand
TGATATCGTCGATACAGGAAACACGCTCAAAGCCAATGGTCTAGAGCCACGCGAACATATTCACGATATTAGTACTCGCTTAGTTGTTAATCGTGCGTCTATGAAAATGAAGCACGCACAAATCCAACCAATTATTGAGTTGCTTGCAAAGGCTGTTGAAAAACGCCTGTAGTTGTTGAGAAATAGAAGTTGTTTTTGGAGATTTTATGTTAACTATCAAACGCTTAAGTTCGAAAGATTCGGATTTTAATGACAAGCTGGCAGATCTAGTCGCTTGGGATGAGGCGCTTGATGAGTCTGTGCATCGTACAGTTAAAGATATTATCTCAGATGTGCGTAAGCGCGGCGACGAAGCTGTTCTTGAGTTGACGAATCGCTTCGATCAAGTTGGAGCTAGCGCATTGTCAGAACTTGAAATGCCTCAATCTCGTTTGCAAGAAGCTTTAGAAGGCTTGCCTACGGATCAACGCGAAGCTCTGCAACAAGCTGCAGCGCGTGTACGTAGTTATCATGAAAAACAAGCGCAGGGTGGCAGTTCTTGGGAATTTACTGAGG
>NZ_LWGF01000258.1:0-755 GCF_001635355.1 Oleiphilus sp. HI0125 | reverse complement strand
GCGTCTGGGCTTTGGCAATTTATCCCAGGCACCGGGAAAATGTATGGCATGCATCAAAATTGGTGGTACGACGGACGCAGGGATGTAATTCTTTCGACAGAAGGTGCTATTAAATACTTGCGTTGGCTCAACAAACGTTTTGATGGTAATTGGATGCACGCACTCGCTTCCTATAACACTGGACCTGGGCGTGTTAGCAAATCAATCAAACGAAACAAAAAAGCGGGAAAGCCCATTGACTTTTGGTCATTAAAGCTACCAAAAGAAACGCGCGCTTACGTTCCTAAACTAATCGCGATGGCTAAAATTGTTGCCGATCCATCAAAGTATGGACTTGAGCTCAAACCCATCGCGAATCAAAAATACTTTAATGTGATCGCACTAGATTCGCAGATTGACCTTGCTCAAGCGGCTTCATTAGCTGAAATTGATATAGAGGAAATCTATCAACTCAATCCGGGATTAAACCAGTGGGCGACACCTCCTGCCGGCCCACACCGCCTTTTACTGCCTAGCAGTATTTCAAAATCATTCGAAGAGAAGCTATCGCAACTCCCCAAAAAACAGCGCTTAACTTGGGATAGCTATGTCGTGAAACGTGGCGACGCTCTGGGTACTATTGCTAAAAAATTCCACACGACCCCTTCATTGATTCGACAAGTAAACAATATTCCCGGCAATACTATTTACCAAGGCCAAAATTTACTAATCCCCGTGGCGTCGAAGAACAAGCATTTCTACAACATGAGTGAGCA
>NZ_LWGF01000257.1:0-739 GCF_001635355.1 Oleiphilus sp. HI0125 | reverse complement strand
TGATGAAAGAGCAGATACCGTTCTAGCAGGGTTAATGGCTTTATCTGATAAGGCTGCGGATCATGATTGGGTTTGGGTTCACGATGCCGCTCGTCCTTTGATTACTGAACATGAGTTAGAGTTACTAGAAAAGTCATTATTGGATGCACCAGATGGTGCGTTATTAGCGCTTCCCTCGGTTGATACAATTAAATGTTCCAAGAATGGTCGGGTGGATTCAACGCTCGATCGCAACATAATTTGGCGCGCACAGACTCCCCAAGCATTCCCTTATGCGCTTTTACGTGATGCTTTACGCTCTGCTTTAAAGAAAGAAGTACAAATTACTGATGAGTCTTCAGCGATGGAGTTTGCAGGGCACTCTCCGCTACTTGTAGAAGGACGGTCGAGCAATATTAAGGTCACAAAGCCTGAAGATTTGGCTGCACTAGAAAGTACAAATACCGTAAATGAGAAAACAAATATGACGCCTGATCTTAGAGTGGGTACGGGCTATGACGTACATGCGTTGGAGAATGGAGAGTTCGTTACTCTTGGCGGCGTGAGAATTCCTCATAGCTTTGGTTTAAAGGCGCATTCAGATGGTGATGTGTTGTTGCATGCGATCTGTGATGCAATGCTAGGTGCTTTAGCCTTAGGAGATATAGGTAAGCATTTTCCAGATACTGATGACGAATGGTCGGGAGCAGATAGCCGTTTTTTACTCAGAGCGGTAAATGATTTGATTCAATCAAAAGGC
>NZ_LWGF01000256.1:0-959 GCF_001635355.1 Oleiphilus sp. HI0125 | reverse complement strand
AGAGCTTATCTCTCAACTCGTGAATTGCATATTCACGCCTCGCTAACAAATCAACGGCTTTGTTTTTTAGTTTTTGCAGCAGCTCAGCTTTCTCACTCATACACACTCATCACACTTTATGCATCACCTAACAACAAGCGTCGAATAAACACTTCTTTGCTAGCAATTTCAAGGTTAAACTACTCCGATTACTTTTTGCTCAACAAGAACAAAAATATCATCTAACAACAAAGACTACCGTGGCAGGCAACTGCTACGTTCCAAGAATACAGGCACGATATGGCTAATTTCTTATCCAAGCTTTTTAAACCAAAATGGCAAAACAAATCTGCCGAAGTTCGATTAGAAGCTCTGCAGCAACTTGATCCACATAACAATGAGCAACGTGAGATTATCGAATCTCTGCTCTTAAATGATGAAAACCCTTCTGTAAGACAAGCAGCACTGAGTAAAACAAGCGATCCAGCGCGCGTTATTGTACTCTACGCGAAGTTAAACAATGCGGACAAACCCGCTGCGGTTGAACATTTAACAAAGCTCAGTGAATCGTTAGGCCTTAGCCTATTTGACCTCATCGAAGACAAAACCTTTTTGGCGCAAATTATAATGGCCACTGAATCTCCAGATGAATTCCTAAATAGCCTTGCACGCATTCAAGATGAGGAGGCGCTCATCCTCATCGCACAACAAGCGAAGCTAAGTCGACTAAGACAAGCTGCCACCGAGCTCATCGAATCTGAAGAATGCCTTGATAAAGTTATTGAAACAGCGCGATCAAAAGACAAAAAAGTCTTTCAAATTGCAAAGAGTAAATTAAGCCATATTCGTGAACACAAAAAACAAGTCGAACAACAAAAGCTTCAACTCTCTGGTTTACTCGCGAATCTCAAAGAACTTGCAAACACAGACGACACTAACCTTTACTCCGCAAAGTTAGACAGTTTGAAACAACGCTGTAA
>NZ_LWGF01000255.1:0-15571 GCF_001635355.1 Oleiphilus sp. HI0125 | reverse complement strand
GGAGCTAAACCTCAAATTCGAGAGCTATCACGTTTCGAGAAAATGGTTTTCGAACAATATGTCGAAATTTTCTCAAGTAAGCCTGCCTTACATGACATAAGTAAATTTATATTAATTCTGGAAGATATTTACCCATCTTTGGGTCTCGAAGGTTCGGGGCTGCTCCATCGCTATAAGCGATTCGTTTAGGTTGATTCTGATGTTAGTCATAGATCAGGATTTTTTTCTGTATCTCTGACTAAGCTCGATCTCTGTTTAAAATACATAGTTAGACCTCCTTAAAACCACAGAGGTCTTATTATGAAAAAATTTCTTAGATTACCTGATGTAATGCAAATGACAGGGCTTGCTCGAGCCACTGTTTATTCTCTTATCGCACAAGGTAAGTTTCCGCCTCCCGTTAAATTATCCGAACGTTCCTCGGCATGGGTTTCTTCCGAAATTGATGAGTGGATGAGTGAGCGAATAGCTGCTTCCCGCAAGGAGGTTGAATAATGAATATCACTTGTTCAGCGAACCTCCGAAATTATTCTCTAAGCGTGGGAGTTCCTCTCCCAGAAGTACTAAGCGTTAGCGGAGATATTAAACGATTCCATATTAAAGGTGAGAAGAGGGGGAGTTCTAATGGTTGGTACGTTGTTAATTTTGCTCGTAATGTGTATCGAGTTGTATTTGGTAGCTGGCGAACAGGGGAAACATTTAAATGGAATAATTCTTCGGATTACCGCCCGTCTGTTAAAGACCTATATCTGGCGAAGAAGCGCAAAGCAGCTAGAGAAAAGCAAAAAAGAGATAAGCAGATAAGCACTGCGCTACTAGCAGACAGAGAATATAAACGTGCCCAAGATGCTTCGGCTTCGCACCCATACTTAATTAGAAAGAATATTTCTCCCGTCGATGTTCGACAGATAGACAACAGGCTTGTATTACCCATCTATTCAAAGCCAGATGAAATAGTAAACCTCCAGTACATTTGGCCTGATGGGCGTAAGCGATTTGAAAATGGAGGGCGCAAAAAAGGGTGTTATGGAAAAGTGGGGAAGTCGGTAACTGATGATGCCTGGCTTTGCGAAGGATATGCAACGGCGGTTTCTCTTCATAAGGAGACTGGGTTGACCGTGTTTTGGGGTATCGATGCTGGCAATCTGGAATCCGCAGCTAAAAACCTCAAGACATTCTACCCAAACACTAACTTTAATGTGTGTGCAGACAACGATCGTTATTCTTCATCTGGTCACAATATAGGGGTGCGGGACGCTCAGAAAGCGCAGAGGGTTTTCAATGAAGAGCTTCCGTATATCCCGCAATTTCAATGCACTCATTGTAAATGCACTGACTTTAACGACTTAGTGAACTGCGCAAACAATGGAGGTGGTTATGTCGGCTTTTGAGCACAGTTCATATCCGGAAGTAGCTAAGCTCACCATTCCAGATGTTTCGGTAGCAGCTCTAGATATGGGCTGTCTTCCGCCCGTTCTAAAAAGGTTTGTAGAGGATGGGGCAATGCGAATGCAGGCCCCAGTAGATTTTATTGTAGTGGCTGCCCTTTGTTCGGTGGGGGCAGCGATTGGGACAAGTATTAGAGTTCAACCCAAGGCAATGGATACGAGATATCAAATTGTGCCTACGCTTTGGGGTGCAATCATTGGAGATCCTTCAAGTATGAAGAGTCCAAGTATCTCGTTCGCTCTTAACCCTATTCAATCATTAGAGGGGGAGATGCGGATCGGGCACAAGAATGCAGAACTCGAATATAAGGCCAATAAAAAGATATTTGATATGAAGCTTAAGCAAGTAGAGGCAGGTCTTGCTACTGGAAGTAAGAAAGGTGTTGGAGAAGCCGCTTACGCCGATTTAGCGTTGATGTTGGAAAGTGAGCCGGAGCAACCGACTGAGCCTCGACTCGTTGTTAATGACTCTACGGTACCGAAGCTAGGGGTTTTGATGAATCAGAACCCGAGAGGCCTAATATTAGTTAGAGACGAACTCGCCGGTTGGCTAGCCGGTATGCAAGGCGAAACTGCTGGCGTAGATCGTGCATTCTACCTGGAGGCGTACAACGGTACTGGAAGTTATACCTACGATCGTATCTCAAGAGACAAGGTGCATATAGAGCGTTGTTGCCTAAGTGTTCTAGGTGGTATCCAGCCAAGCAAGCTAAAGCCATTAGTCAGTGACGCAATATCAGGAAAGGAAGATGACGGTTTTCTACAGCGACTGCAGTTAGCAGTTTGGCCTGCTAAAAACAAAACAAGAACCTATGTTGACCGAACATTCGATGAGCAGGCGGAGCTGCAATTTAAAAGGAGTTTAAGAAGCTTGCTCAGTGGCTCACCTGATGATCCAAAGGTGCTACGTTTTAGCTGTGAAGCCCAAATGTTATTCCAAATATGGTGGGAAAATTTACAGCAAGAGTTAGCTAATGTTGATAGTGAGTTATTTCAAGCTTTCAAAATAAAGCAGGAAAAAACCATCTGCTCAATCGCATGCATTTTCGAATTGTTGGAGTCACCGAGTAGTGGTGATATAAGTAAAAATAGCTTTGAAAAAGCGTCGGTCTTTGTGCGTTATCTAGAAACTCATGCAAAGAAGATTTACAGGTTAGATGAAAATCCCGAGCTGAGTTCAGCAATGCTATTGTGTGCCCGGAGGCGAAAAATAAATGAGGAATTTACGGCTAGAGAGCTTCAGAGAAAGGGGTGGCCAGGGCTCAAGACTGCTCAGCAGGTGAGGCTTACGCTTGAATGCCTAGAAGAGCATGGATATTTGATTTCAGCTATCGGCATTACGACTCCTTCGGTCGGGAACCAGGCCAAGAAAACATATGCTTGGAACCCCAATTTAAAAGAGACTGACCTCATCTTCGACAACTGACATTGCTGACGCCGGCTGTCAGTTCTGTCAGCTGTCAAGTAAGGGGTGTTGAACGTCAGGAAACGCACAAATGAACAACTAAATGACTAGTCCTTTTTACGAAGCTTTGACAGTTTTGTATTTGGTTTTACCGATGAGCTTGCCCTTGTAGACGGTGAGCTTTGTTCCATCGGTACAATAGAATCTCATTACGTTTCTTCTGTATGCCTCGTAAGCGGCTCGGTCTTCTTCAGAAATAACTATCGTGTTGGCAGCAAGGCGCTCGAGGTTTTTTCGGCAGTGTCGTTTGATAAGTAGTGTTATTGCTATCGTTGCAACGACAGTAATCAATATTTCCATGTTAAGCCTTTTATAGCTCGCTAGTGGCCCGTTAGATTAATCTCGAATATAGTTGAAGTTGAGTTTATTTGTGTGGCTCTAAAGTGTCATCGGCATCGAAAGTTAAGGAATAGTGTATGCGGGAGCATCTAGGTATTGTTTATGTTCTTACCAATCCGGCAATGCCAGGATTAGTGAAGATAGGGAAAACGTCTCGAGCATCGGTAGATGCTAGATTATCAGAGCTTTATACCACAGGTGTGCCCGTTCCTTTCGAGTGTGCTTTTGCAGGACGAGTAGATGATGAGCACAAGGTTGAGAGAGCTTTTCATCAAGCATTTGGTCCTTACCGTTTGAATCTCAGTCGAGAGTTTTTTGAGATTGAGGCTGACCAAGCTATAGCCTTACTAGAACTTTTAGTAGTTGAAGACGTAACTCCCTCCATACAGGCAGAAGCAGATGCTGTTGATAAGGAATCCGAATCCGCAAGCAAGCGTTTAAAAAGTAGACGGCCTGTCATTAATTACTTAGATATTGGTATCCCTGAAAGCTCGATACTTCGTTTTTACAATAATGAAGCGGAGTGTGAGGTTATTAGTGGTCGTCAGGTGCGTTATCAGGGAGAAGACTTGTCCTTAACAGCGTTAACCAAACGTTTGTTAGATACTGATAGACCTCTTCAGCCAGCTCGTTATTGGTATTATCAAGGACGGAACCTTTTGGATATTTATCACGAAGCCTGCGATCAAATGTGATTTGGCGACACTATTGGTCGTATTGACTTGTAGTATCTGTTAATGACCAAAACGAATGAGGGCGGTATATGTGTAATTCTTCGAGTGGTTTTAAACTCTGTACATGCAATGACGAGGCTTCGATTGATCGGAAAAAGCCCCATTGGGTTTTGCACAGAAAAGTACCGCGGCCAAAAGATGACTTTTCTGATTTCATTGTTGGTGAGGCGCATATCGATGAATTGTATGGTTCGATCACTAGAGATAATATCCTTGACCATCTGCGCTCTGGAGAATGCTTTGATACTGATGTGAAACTTAAACAAAAGGATCGCTTGGATATCTATATTGAAGAAATCTGTTATCAGTTCGAGCTAAGAAGAAATGGGTGGCAGATATACAGTTTTGATTTTCCAGGGATCGAGTATCAATCTATTTCTGCAGGAATTGTTGAGACGTGAATAAGAGTCGCTAGTTAGGAACCAATTGTTTGGGACATAAACGGGGGCTAAATTCAGATACCTTTCTTTGATATCTCATATAAAACAATAAATTAAGTTGGTTCTTAGGTAGCTCATACAGCTACTTAATTTTGGTATCTTATTTCGATTGTTTGCGACGTACTGTATTCTGAAAAGCTAAACAAAATAAGCTGCTCATAGACAATATGCCTATAACTAACCACCAAGCCAAATATTTCGCACACGAACTAACAATACAGCATGCTGCGGGTGGCGTTGATCGCCTTTCTCAGTCGTTGTTTGATGCAAGCGTTGATCTTAATCCGCATCAAATTAATGCAGCCTTGTTTGCATTGAACAATCCACTAAGCCAAGGCGTAGTCTTAGCCGACGAGGTTGGCCTAGGCAAAACAATCGAAGCTGGTTTAGTACTGTCCCAATATTGGGCCGAAAGACGACGTAAGCTTCTTATTATTTGCCCTGCATCACTCAGAAGACAATGGGCACAAGAACTACTTGATAAGTTCAATCTGCCATCACAAATACTCGATGCAAAAACATGGAAGAACCTGCAAAAAGAAGGCGTTTACAACCCGCTGGCAGATAAAAAAGTAGTGATAATGTCTTATCACTATGCAGCGAGGCTTGAAGAGCAACTACTTATCGAACCCTGGGATTTAGTGGTTGTGGATGAAGCTCATAAGCTCCGCAATGCCCATCGACCCAGTAACAAAATGGGCCAGCTACTGAAAAGAGCTTTATATGGGCGCAAGAAGTTACTTCTCACCGCGACGCCACTGCAAAACTCCTTGATGGAACTGTATGGCATGTCCACATTAATAGATGAACATCTATTTGGGGACGATAAAACATTCCGGCAAAACTACATACACGGTGACAGCTCTGTAGCGGAGCTAAAGTCTCGTCTAAAAGGGTTTGTTCATCGCACTCTTCGCAGAGATGTATTGGAGTATGTTAAATACACTCAACGGCAAACCTTAACAGTCCCATTTACACCGACCGCTCAAGAGCAAGACCTATACAATGGTATTTCGGCGCTACTAGAGCGTGAAGAGAGTTATGCGCTTCCTCGTAATCAGAGACACCTTACAGGTCTAATATTAAGGAAACTCTTGGCGTCGAGTTCGCATGCCGTACTCAACACCCTTCGGACTATATTAAAGAGGTTAGAATCGTTAAAGGAAGATGCCGAGAGTGATTACGACATAGTAGCTTCTATAGTCGATGACGACGACCTAGAACAAGACTACCTTGAAGAGTTTGATGGCGATGTAGTAGATGCCCCTGAAGTTGATATCGAGTTGCTCGAAGATGAAATTCGGGAAATAAAACTCTACATCAACAAGGCCGTAGCGATTGAAACAGACAGCAAAGCCAAAGCACTACTCACCGCGTTAGGCCAGGGCTTTGAAAAAATGGCAAGTATGGGAGCACCCAGAAAAGTCATTATCTTCACTGAATCCAAACGAACACAAGAATATTTATCTGCTTTTCTAAGCGCAAATGGCTTCGACGGAAAAATCGTCACCTTTAGTGGCTCCAACAATCACCCGCAGGCTACCGACATATATAAGCAATGGCTTACCGATAATGAAGGTAACGACAAAATTAGTGGATCACCACAAGTTGATCGCCGCTCCGCTTTAATTGATCATTTTAAGCATCATGCAGAAGTCATGATTGCTACCGAGGCTGCAGCTGAAGGTGTAAACCTTCAGTTTTGCTCGTTGTTGATTAACTATGATCTTCCATGGAATCCACAGCGTGTAGAACAACGCATTGGCCGTTGCCACCGATATGGACAGAAGTTCGATGTTGTGGTTATTAACTTCCTTAATAAATCAAACCAAGCGGATCAGCGGGTTTTAGAGTTACTCAGCGAAAAGTTTCATCTATTTGACGGAGTTTTCGGTGCCTCAGATGAAGTATTAGGCAGCATTGAATCAGGCGTAGATTTTGAAAAACGCATTCAGGCGATCTATGAAACCTGCAGACAACCAGAAGAAATTGAATCCGCCTTTCAGCAATTACAGAAAGAGCTAGAGGCCGATATCAACGAAAAAATGCTGGAGACAAGACAACTACTTCTGGAAAACTTCGATGAAGACATTCATGACCTTCTGAAGGTTCAGTTAGACGCAGCAGAGCAAAGGCTCGACAAAGTAGGCCGCTGGTTTTGGGCGCTAACTCAGCATGAACTAAAAAGCTTCGCCACGTTTAACGAAAGCAATCACAGCTTCCAATTGACCGGTCAAATCGCGAACGGGCAGCACTTAAGCATTCAACAAGGCACCTATCAACTTCTCAAGAAAGGTGCAAGACGCAACGAAAGCACCCTGCTTGAGCATGCACATAGGTATCGCTTAAGCGCACCATTAGGGGAATGGGTTGTATCACAAGCTGTATCACGGGAAGTGCCTTCTGCTCATCTCGTATTCGACTACGCAGCACATAATGCAAAAGTATCCGTAATTGAGAAGCTTCAAGGGAAATCAGGCACTCTATCTCTTCAAAAATTCAGTATCGAATCACTAGAAAGAAGCGAGGACTACTTATTATTCGCCGCGATGGATAATCAAGGCAAAGTTATTCCTTCTGAGGTTGCACAAAAGCTCATGCAACTCCCAGCTTACGAAGAGAGCCAAGCCAACCATTTGATTTCAGAACAGACGCCGGAAGAAGAAAAGCTCAATGCCTTGTTAGAAACAGAGCGTAATCAAGTCGAAAAGAATGTAAACGATAGAAACCTGACATTCTTCGAAGATGAGGTGAATAAACTTGATGCTTGGGCTGACGATCTAAAAGAAGGCCTAGAACAATCCATCAAAGAGTTAGACAAAGAAATTAAGCAAGTGCGCCGAGAGGCGAAAATTGCCCCGACCCTAGAAGAAAAGCTGTCTTTACAGAAGCAGCAGAAAAAACTTGAGAGCCAGCGTAACAGAAACCGACGCGATCTATTTGATAAGCAAGATGAAGTCGACGAACGTCGTGAAGCGCTTATTGAATCTCTAGAAGGCAAGCTAAATAAAAAGACAACAATAGAAACACTATTTACAGTGCAATGGAGTGTAGCTTGATAACACCTATTCAATGGATAGTCTCTGATGACTCATTAGCCGCTGCTATAGAGTGGGCATCCAAAAAACTAAACTATTCAATAGATAGACCCAACATGAACGCTAGGGATATTTCTGAAGCGCTCGACGATAAGATTATGGGTGATATTGCCACAATTGCAGTCGCAGAATTTATTAGAAGCAGGGGCTATCAAGCAGTTGCTTATGACCAGATAAGAAATGACTCTTTTCAAGAGCCTGATCCAGGATGGGACTTGGCTATAGGAATAAAAGGATTAAACGAGTGGGCTAGATCCACAAGCAGTCCAAAGCTGCCCCCAAAAGAGAAGTGTCTAACTGTTTCAGTCCGATCTTCTCGACTTGTACGTGACGAACCTATTTCAGAAGCAATTAGTCAAAGAGATTTTAAGATATTTGCACTCAATCCGAAAAATATTGGGACGGATCTAACAGCCGATATTGAAACTCAAGTGTATTACCCTCTCGCCAACTCCCAATTAAACGGTAGAAGCATAAATCATGAGAATGTTGTTGCCTGCTGCTCTGATAGAAGCAATTGTAACGAAATACTCAGCAAACTAGATATTAGAAATAGATACGGAGAATGCACTCTCACAGCCTGGGATTATTCGAATAGAATCCATCATTATTCGCAGTCGATTCGCACCAAAACATGGAGCTCATTTGGAAAGAAAATGTGGATTGCTCCATTAAGAAATGGCATGTCTTTCGAGAGCATTTTTCAAGAGCTTAGCAAATTTGGAAATAAAATATGAAATTAGAATTAAACTGGATTGGAAAAAACAAACGAGCAAAACTCGAACCTCGAATACTAATAGAAGATCAACAGATGTCTTATCACGCTTCGAAAGCAGTAGATGATAAGGACTGCTTCGATAATAAACTAATCTTCGGAGATAATCTTTTAGCACTGAAAGCCTTGGAGAAAACACATTCTGGAAAAGTGAAATGTATATTCATCGACCCTCCCTACAATACTGGAGGAGCATTCACTCACTATGATGATGGCTTAGAGCACTCCATTTGGCTTTCTTTAATGCATGAAAGGTTGATACTTATAAGAAACCTTCTTTCCACTGATGGTTCTCTTTGGATAACAATTGATGATGATGAATGTCACTACTTGAAAGTTCTTTGCGATGAGGTGTTTGGTCGTAATAACTTTGTATCAAACGCTATTTGGCAAAAAAAATACAGCCCTCAAAATGACGCTAAATGGTTAAGCGATAATCATGACCATATTTTAGTTTATGCAAAAAATAAAGAAGTATGGAGACCCAATCTTCTACCCCGATCAGATGCAGCAAATGCTAGATATAAAAACCCAGACAACGACCCACGAGGCCCATGGAAAGCAGCAGACATGTCAGTAAAAACTTACTCTGCGGCGAATGATTACGAAATCACCGTTCCTTCTGGAAGAGTAGTGAAACCAGCTGAAAGTCGCTGTTGGGCCTACTCAAAAGAAAGATATGAAGAGATGGTAGCAGACAATCGAATATGGTTTGGAGCAAAGGGAAACAATGTACCTGCTGTAAAGAAATTTTTGACGGAAGTGAAAGGTGGAACCACCAGCATGACAATATGGCCTTATGAAGAAGTTGGCCATAATCAAGATGCAAAGAAAGAAGTAAAAGCATTTAATCCAAAGGACGTATTTGATACTCCTAAGCCAGAAAAACTGTTGGAAAGAATTCTACTACTTGCAACTAACGAAGGTGACCTTGTACTAGATTCGTTTGCTGGTTCTGGAACAACCGGAGCGGTCGCTCATAAAATGAAACGGCAGTGGATAATGGTAGAGTTAGGTGAGCACTGTCATACACACATTATTCCTCGCCTAAAAAAGGTAATCGATGGAGAGGATCAAGGGGGCATATCAAGATCAGCCAACTGGTCAGGCGGTGGCGGCTTCCGTTATTACAGGATCGCTCCTTCATTAATCGAATATGACCGGTTTGGGCAGCCTATAATTAATAAAGAATATAAACCCGAAATGCTAGCAGAAGCAGTTTGTAAATTAGAAGGCTTCACTTATTCGCCTTCTGACTCATTATGGTGGCAACATGGCTACTCCACCGAAACCGATTTTATCTATGTCACCACGCAAAACCTCTCAGTTGATCAACTAGAAAAAATCAGCGAAGAAGTTGGCAGCGATAAAACACTGCTCGCCATGTGTGGCGCCTTCCGATGTCAGGCCGATCGGTTCGCGAACCTCACTATTAAAAAATTACCGAAGGCGGTATTACGCCACTGCGAATGGGCGCACGACGACTACAGCTTGAACGTGCAAAACCTGCCTATGGCAGAGAAAGACCCAGAACAAGACGACCTGTTTTAAGAATTGGAGTTGAGAATGGATACTAGAGTGATAAATAGCATTTCAGGTCGCTTGAGTCTTAGAGCACCGCAAAGAGAATCATTAGAAGCACTGGCAAAGGCAATTGATTCAACTGCAGATGACTTGCTTGATCCAAAGCATGATGTACCGGCGATGTTGGAAGCGCTTAAAGCAGAGTTTCCTACCTTAGAGGACTTTGAACGAGACTTTCCATCACTGTGTTTTGCTTTGGCAACCGGTGTTGGTAAAACTCGTTTGATGGGCGCTTTTATCAGTTATTTGCACTTAGCCCATGGCATTAAAAACTTTTTTGTACTGGCACCAAACCTAACGATCTACGAAAAGTTGATCGCCGATTTTACACCTGGCACACCTAAATATGTCTTTAAAGGTATTGCAGAGTTCGCTTCCTACCCTCCTGAAGTGATTACTGGAGACAACTATGAGCAACGCGGCGCTCAACTAATGGGGGATATTCTTTCGAACGTTCGAGTCAATGTTTTTAACATTTCAAAAATCAACTCCGAAGTTCGTGGCGGTAAAGCGCCGCGCATTAAAAGACTTTCTGAATACTTGGGTGACAGCTATTTTAGCTATTTAGCAGGCTTACCTGATCTGGTTCTGTTGATGGATGAATCTCACCGATACAGGGCGAGCGCAGGTGTTAAAGCACTGAATGAGCTCAATCCAATATTCGGTTTAGAACTGACCGCGACGCCATTCGTTGAATCTAGCCGTGGCGCAAAACCATTTAAGAATGTTGTTGTTGACTACCCACTTGCTCGCGCAATGGATGATGGTTTTGTAAAAGAGCCCGCGGTAGTTACGCAGAGGAACTTTGACTCAAGCCAGTATTCGAAAGATGAATTAGAAACCATCAAGTTGATGGATGGTATCCGACTGCACGAAGCTACCAAAGTTGAATTGATTACTTATGCTCATGAGAATGATGAACGCATAGTAAAACCATTCATGCTCGTTATCGCAAGAGACACCACTCACGCCAAGGAACTCAAAGAGAAGCTTGAGTTTGTGTTTGATGGAAAATACCTAGGCAAAGTAATTCAAGTCGATAGCAGCAGCAAGGAAGAAGAGACCGTTCAAGCACTACTCAACGTTGAAAGCAGTGACGAACCGACTGAAATTGTTATTCACGTAAATATGCTTAAGGAAGGTTGGGACGTTACCAATCTTTATACCATTGTTCCGCTCCGCGCAGCGAATGCTAGAACACTCATTGAGCAGTCTATTGGTCGGGGCTTGCGTTTGCCTTACGGTAAACGAACAGGTGTTGAGCCTGTGGACCGCTTGAGTATTGTTGCCCATGACAAATTCCAAGAAATTGTTGATGAAGCTAATAACCCTGAAAACCCTCTGCGCTTAAAGCAATTAATTCTCGATCGCCCTGAAGATGACGTTAAAACAGAAAGCGTGCAAGTAAGCTCTAATATCGAAGCGCAAATATCTGGTGAGGAAGCCACTGGCAGTGCCGGAACCACATATACCCAGAGCACACCGAGCAAAACTATTTTCGTATCTGAACCAGAAAAGAAAACGGCAACGATTGCTTTAGACATAATCAAACAGTACCAAAATAAGCCGAAAGAGGCCCCTACTAGCCAGGTACTGCAATCAGAAACTCTTCAAGAGGAAATCACACAGGCAGTTAAAGAGCATCTAACTCAGGGCCAGCAATCCTTATTGGAAGATGAAGAACAAGTCGATATCGAAAAAATTGTTGCAGCGACGACTAAGCTTGTCGTTAACAACACGATCGACATCCCTCGAATCGTAGTTACACCTAGAGGTGAAGTCTCCACTGGGTATCACGCATTTACTTTAAATGTTTCGGGAATAAAAGGCCTAAGGCCTCAAGATCGTGAGTTGGTAAGCCAGAGCCTTCAAACAAACGAACAAACCGAGATCGGCGAAGGTGACTCTGGAAATTACGAGCCAATAAAAGAGAATTACATTCTCAAAAAGTTATTTGATTATGACGACATCGCTTATGACGAACATGCCGAACTTTTGTATGACCTTTCTAAACAGGCTGTAGATTGTTTAAGCCAAGTTAACGATGAAAAGGACGTAGAGAATATTCTACAAAACCAAGGTGAAGTGATCTCTCGCCTTATTCATGCGCAGTTGAATAGCAATTTCGACGACGGGGTAACTGAAGCAACTGAATTTGATATAGAAGTAAGAAGCGGCTTTACCGCGCTAAAAGACTGTTCTTATACCGTAGCTCAAGGCCAGGAAGTTAAGAATTATCGCGAAACCGTGGCAGAAGTAAGCAAGATAAAGCAGATGCTATTTGGTGCCTTCTCGAAATGCCTATACCCAATCCAGAAATTTGACTCTGATACAGAGAGGCGTTTTTCAATTATTCTAGAGCGTGACTCTCTCAAGTGGTTTAAGCCCGCCAAAGGGCAATTCAAGATGTACTACAAAAAAGGAACTGAACACCCTGAATATGTGCCTGATTTTGTCGTAGAAACAAATGATTATGTATTGATGGTAGAAACCAAAAGCACCCAGCACCGAAAAGAAGATGGCTCATGGAACGAAGAAGTTTCAGAAAAAGCTAATTCAGGTGTTAAGTGGTGTGCCAACGCCTCAGCATATCTAAAGAAAAACGGCGGCAAAGAATGGAAGTACTTGCTCATTCCCCACGATGAGGTGAAGGAGGCTAACGTTTTAAAAAGCTATATTGAGAGATTTGAGGTAGCTTAAGGTCGATTATGAAGGATGGTTTCATTACAAAGTATGAAGATACGAGAATTGCTTTTAAAATCTTAGATTTGCCTACTTAACAAATTTATTTGGGGTGGTAATTGGGGGCTTAAGTCTAAATTTATAAATTATATATTTATATAAAACAAAGAGTTACGTATAAGATTAAGTAGAGGCCCCCGCTACCAAATAAAAAGGGTCGACAATAGTCGGCCTTTTTTTCGCCTATAAAAAACATTTATCTCCATCCCTGTCTTATCGGATTAAACCTAAGCTTTGGTGAACTTCGTTCCGTCTTTAGTCGTACTCTTAAGGTTTAGTTTGTTGGAGAACTCGGGTGACAAATCATTCTACGACCATCAATCAACGAGAAATCGCGCACTTCCATCAACTTGCAGAAACCTGGTGGGATGCCGAAGGTCCATTTTGGCCGCTTCATCGATTAAACAGGCTTCGGGTTGACTGGATTGTCGAGCAACTCTGCGCTCAATCCGAAATGGCAAAATCCCTGAAGCCTTTATCTGGTCTATCTGTTTTAGATGTTGGCTGTGGCGGCGGAATATTGAGCGAATCTTTGGCGCGTTTGGGCGCTAGGGTTACAGGCATCGATGTCGTAGAAAAGAATATTGCCATTGCGCAAACACATGCAGAACAGCAACAGCTTGATATTGAATATCGTCTTATTTCAGTTGAAGAGCTACGAAACGAAGGTGTTCAGTACGATGTTGTATTCAACATGGAGGTTGTTGAGCATGTTGCCAATCTTCCCTTGTTTATGGCGTCATGCCATGAACTTGTAAAAGAGGGTGGTGCCACTTTTGTTGCCACCATTAATCGTAATTGGCTAGCTTGGTTTGTGACGGTATTTGGCGCCGAATATGTGTTGCGCTGGCTTCCAAAAGGAACGCATCATTATTCTATGCTCAGAAAACCTTCTGAGATTGAAGCATTCCTTAACGCTGACGCATTCGAGGTAGTTCGTAGAGCTGGTGTGCGCGTTAATCCTATTAATCGATCGATGTCGATCATTGAATCGCTGGCGATCAACTATATGATTTACGCAGAAAAGCAGCGATGAAACTTAGCTATTTTTCTGCACTGAACTCTGTAAAGGTGTAGCGTCGACCTTCGAATCAGCTTCTGAAATAGAATGTGTCAGGCTTGCTTCTGGTTTGTGCTCGTTTTGATTCATTTCGGTTTTGAAATTCTTGACGGCACTGCCCAAATCGCCACCCATACTGCGAAGCTTTTTTGTTCCAAATAGTAAGGCTACGATTGCTAAAATAATCAGTAACTGTGTTGGACTAATCCCCATTTTTCTTACCTACTCGAGTGATTCCAAAGCGACACATCCTATTTTTTAAACATGACATTTTTACTTCAGCGAGATGTATTTTTTTCGACGCGAGTCCGTACTTTGTTGTGGATGAATGCCTGTATTGTTTGCCGCTAAAACGTCATATTTTTTTCAAATAATTGTCACATCACACGGCTAGTTTCTTCAGCGTGAATTTTTCGCAAACAAGATAAATCCATAAAATTTAGGATGTGATAATGAGTAAAGCGACGTTTGATCCGCGCAAGTTTAACAAGAGTTCCAATGCGCCTTTTTCAGAGGTAATGGAAGCGAATTTTAACCGCAGAGCGGTTTTAAAAGGCGGTGTTGGGGGCATGGCTGCATTAGGCATGCTGTCTACATTTGGTTTGAGTGCTTGTAGCAGTAGCGATAGCCCTTCTGTCGGTGCTGATCAGAGTTCAGTGTCTTTGGGGTTTGAGTCTATTCCAGGTTCTCTCACTGATGCAGTGACCGTTGCTGCGGGTTATACCGCATCGGTACTAGCGCCTTGGGGCACGCCGCTTAACAATACTGCAAATGCTTGGCGTGATGACGGCACGAACACTGCTGAAGACCAAGCGAACTCAGTAGGTATGCACCACGATGGCATGCACTTCTTCCCATTAAACGACGAAGAAACAGATGGCTTGTTGTGTATCAACCACGAATATATCGACCAAAATGCACTTCACCCTGCTGGTGCAACACGTGACGCGATTACCGGTATGCGCACAGATGTTGAAGAAGTACGCAAAGAAATCAACGCACACGGTGTTTCTGTTATCCGTATTCGTTTAACTGGTGATACTTGGTCTGTTGTCGACAATGACTCATATAATCGTCGTTTTACGGGTGCGACAGAAATGCGCATCTCGGGGCCTGTTACTCAAGATCCTTCAGTGCTAGTGACGCCATATTCACAAGCGGGGGACCGTGTTCGTGGAACATTGAATAACTGTGGCAATGGCTATACTCCTTGGGGAACCTATCTCACATGTGAAGAAAACTGGCCTGGTTATTTTGTTAATACCGGTACGCGCAGCACAGCGGATGAACGTCTTGGTGTAGACGATGACGATACGCGCTACGGTTGGGATGATGTAAAAGGTGACGACTCTGAAGTCGCCGATGAGTTCACGCGTTTTGACGCGACGCCATCTGGCTCAGGTCCAACAACGGATTACCGTAACGAGCCAAATGGCCACGGTTATATTGTTGAAATCGACCCATACGACAACACAAGCATGGCGGTTAAACGCACTGCACTAGGTCGCATTCGTCATGAAGGCTGTGTCTTCGGTAAGTTAACCGTTGGACAACCCGTTGTATTCTATACAGGTCATGATGGGCGCTTTGAATATATGTATAAGTTCGTATCCACCGCACTTTGGGATGCAGCAGATGCATCGCCAAGCGATCGTTTAGCCACAGGTGCGAAGTACATGGATGAGGGCACGCTGTATGTTATGCGCTTTAATGACGACAACACTGGTGAGTGGATCCCTCTAGTATTGAGCACGGCGTTATCAGACAACTATGTTGCAGATAACAGCCTAACGGCTGGCTCAACCTTAGGCGATATGTTCTCTTCTCTTGGTGAATTGATTCTTAACACTCCAGGAGCAGCGGATGCCGTAGGCGCAACCCCAATG
>NZ_LWGF01000254.1:0-869 GCF_001635355.1 Oleiphilus sp. HI0125 | reverse complement strand
CCCCAACCAAATAACTGGTCAGTTGTGACTTCACGGTTCATAAATGCGATAACAACCACAAGCAAGCAAGGACGTAATACAACACCCATTGAGCCGGACATCGCTGTCGCTGCTAGTGCCAATTGACGACGCGTACCTGCAGCGCGTAACTCGTGATAAATCACGGCACCTGCCGCAATAACGAAAATACCTGAACCGCCAGTGTAGGCTGTTGGAATAGCCGCAAGAATTACGACAAGAACAACTAATAGCTCTGGTGGTAGTTTCCATGGCTTGAACAAAGAAAGCACGAGCGATGCAAAGCGCGTTTGCTTAAGCATCATACCGATCCAGACGTACAAGCCGACGTTCAAGAACATGTCACTGAGATCAAGAAGCTTGTCTAGGTGAATACCTAGTGCTGCTGGGTTAGGCTTGTTGCCTTCACCTAGGCCAAAGAAGAAGAACGCCGCAGCAATGATTGTCATGGTTGCGTACAATGGAATAGCTAGACCAGCTCGACCAATGTTGCCGCCTGGTGTGAGATCTGCCGCAGGTCGGAATATGTTGATGGCACTCATGATGGTGAGTACGCCGAAGCCATAGACCCAGAGTTCATGAATGAAGGCCACGTCAGCGGTTATTTTGGATCCATCTGAATGTGCTAGATCTCTAAATGCTACAGCAGACGCCAGTAGTAAGCCATTAGCAGCTAACTGAGCTGTGCTCGCCACGTAGTGATCTAAGCGAGACATCACCGGACGCATAGCAATGTGGTGACGTGTGAATGTAGCAGTTGTAGCGCATAGTAAGATTAGACCAACCAGAATAAATTTCTGGGACATGATGCCTACAGCAATCACTTCAGAAACGAATAACTCAACAGCTCT
>NZ_LWGF01000253.1:0-1072 GCF_001635355.1 Oleiphilus sp. HI0125 | reverse complement strand
CGTCTTGTTATCTCGATTGCGAAAAAATACACCAACCGTGGTTTGCAGTTCCTTGATCTGATTCAGGAAGGCAACATTGGTTTGATGAAAGCCGTAGATAAGTTTGAGTATCGTCGCGGTTATAAGTTTTCTACTTACGCAACTTGGTGGATTCGTCAGGCGATTACGCGTTCTATTGCAGACCAAGCGCGTACAATCCGTATTCCAGTGCACATGATCGAAACGATCAACAAGTTGAATCGTATTTCTCGTCAGATGTTGCAAGAAATGGGTCGTGAACCAACGCCTGAAGAGCTTGGTGAACGCATGGATATGCCGGAAGAGAAGGTACGTAAAGTACTGAAGATCGCTAAGGAGCCAATCTCTATGGAAACACCAATCGGTGACGATGAAGATTCGCATCTTGGTGATTTTATCGAAGATACTATGGCTGAATCTCCAGTGGATACAGCAACAGGTGAAGGTCTTAAAGAAGCAACACGTAGTGTTCTTTCTGGTTTGACTGCTCGTGAAGCGAAAGTACTTCGTATGCGTTTTGGTATTGAAATGAATACGGACCACACTTTGGAAGAAGTTGGTAAGCAGTTTGATGTAACGCGTGAGCGTATTCGTCAGATAGAAGCCAAAGCGTTGCGTAAATTACGCCACCCAACGCGCTCTGATCATTTACGCAGCTTCTTAGACGAATAATCGTCTAGCAAAGTTTAAAGGGGCGCATTATAATGCGCCCCTTCTTCATTTAAGGCTCTCTTAGATGAAGAGATCCCCCTTCGCTCATTTTCGAAAGAGCAAAGCAAGAATGGGCCTTTAGCTCAGTTGGTTAGAGCACCCGACTCATAATCGGTAGGTCCCCAGTTCAAGTCTGGGAAGGCCCACCATTTTTGCTTGAATTTTATCCCTTCTGGTGTGGGAACCATATGTTGGCCATCTGGCCACTTTATGGTCTTCTAGGTTAACAAATTTGGCCATATGCCAAAGCGGAACGTAGCAAAAAGTGTCCCTATGGTAGCTTTGTTATGCATTTTGGGTGCATGAACCCTCAAACTAATGCATGATAGGACTAACCTTATAT
>NZ_LWGF01000252.1:0-879 GCF_001635355.1 Oleiphilus sp. HI0125 | reverse complement strand
GGGCTCTAGGAATACAAAGATGAAAGACGCAGCAGCAAACATCACATATCTAAAAGACTATCAAAAACCGAACTTCCTCGTAGAGAGTATTTCTTTGAGCTTTAAGCTATTCGAGGACGGCGCTGAAGTAACGAATCTTATGCACGTTGTTAAAGATTTGGATTCCGAGTCGACAGAGTTGGCGTTGGACGGCGAAGAATTAGAATTGCGCTCGGTCAGTATTGATGGAGCTCTATTAAATAGTGATCGTTACTTGGTGACAGAGTCCGGTCTAAGCATCTCAGATATGCCGGCAGACTGTCAGTTAGAAATCGTGACGTGGATTAAGCCTCAAGAGAACAAGCGATTAGAAGGACTCTACAAGTCATCGACAATGTTCTGTACCCAATGTGAAGCCGAGGGTTTTCGACGCATTACTTACTATCTCGACCGTCCTGATGTCTTAACGATCTTTACGACAAGAATCGAGGCAGATAAATCCTTGTATCCAAATTTGCTATCGAATGGCAATTTGATTGAATCAGGCGAATTGGATGGAGGACGTCATTTTGCGGTTTGGAATGACCCCTTCCCGAAGCCGTGTTATTTGTTTGCACTCGTAGCGGGTAATTTGCATTGTCAAAAAGATACCTTCACGACAATGAGTGGTCGAGAGGTGCGTCTCGAAATTTTTGTCGAACACAAAAACTCAACTAAGTGTGATTATGCCCTTGATGCTTTGAAACGCTCTATGAAGTGGGATGAAGAGGTCTATGGTCGTGAGTATGACCTTGATATTTTCATGATTGTCGCGGTCGATGACTTCAATATGGGGGCCATGGAAAACAAGGGCTTGAACATTTTTAATTCTTCTTGTGTTCTAGCAAAACCCGATACCAC
>NZ_LWGF01000251.1:0-954 GCF_001635355.1 Oleiphilus sp. HI0125 | reverse complement strand
TTTAACCGCTGGGATGCTGCGCAAAGCCTAGCATTGCTTGAATTGAATGCCATAGTCTCAACGGTGAAGAACGGTGGTAATGCTCAGCTCTCTAGTGCCTATGTCGGTGCGATTCGAAGCATCATTAGCAACGAGTCATTAGACAAAGCGATGGTCAGCAAACTGTTGCAACTGCCAAGTGCTGCTTATCTGATTGAGCTAGCAGAAGAAGCTGATGTGGATGCTATTTGTACTGCGCGAAATCTCGCTCGTAAGCAATTAGCGTTCGATTTACAGAAGGAACTGGTTGCATGTTATCAGCGTAATCAGGGGTGCGAGAAAGGCCTAAGTTACGCTGAAATGTCTGTTCGAGGGCTTCGAAATACTTGTTTAGCACTGTTGTCAGCCAATGCGAATGATGAATTCATGAGCCTTTGTCGCAAGCAGTTTGTTAATGCTCAGAATATGACAGACCAAGTTGGAGCATTGTCTGCCATGATTGCCTCGGGCAACAAGCAAGATGCCGATGACTTATTGGCACGTTTTTATGATCAGTGGAAAGAAGATGCTCAGGTTATGGAGTTATGGTTCTCTGTGCAATCGTCAGCGTCTTCATATGCTGATTTAACACACATTCAATCGTTGATGGAGCATCCTGATTTTGATTTCTTGAATCCAAATAAACTGCGTTCGGTTGTAGGTGTTTTTGCAAATCAGAATTTAGAGAATTTCCATAAGTTAGATGGTTCAGCTTATGCCTTCTTGGCAGACCAAATCATAAAGTTGGACGATCTAAATCCTCAAATCGCCTCGCGATTAGCCACGCCGTTGACGCGTTGGAAAAAATATAATCCTGCACGCCAAGCATTGTTACGAAGTCAGTTAACGCGAATTCAAGGCAAGTCGAATCTTTCTAAAGATCTTAGAGAGGTGGTTGATAAGAGTCTCGTATCATAAACGCATATCTCATTTTAA
>NZ_LWGF01000250.1:0-890 GCF_001635355.1 Oleiphilus sp. HI0125 | reverse complement strand
TACATAGCCTTTTACTTTTGCTAAGTGCTCTTTAGTAACCAGAGGCCCCATATCTAATCTATGGTTTACGCCATTACCTACTTTAAGTTGACGTGTTTTCTCAGCAAGTTTCTCAACTAGTGCATCGCCAATATCACCAACCGCAACGGCAACAGAAATAGCCATACAACGCTCGCCAGCAGAACCGTATGCAGCGCCCATTAGCGCATTCACAGCGCCATCTAGGTCTGCATCAGGCATAACAATTAGGTGGTTCTTTGCACCGCCTAGTGCTTGAACGCGCTTACAGTGTTTTGAAGCGGTAGAGTAGATATATTCAGCAATTGGCGTAGAGCCAACAAAGCTTACTGCTTCAATGTCTGTGTGAGTGAGTAAGACGTCAACGGACTCTTTGTCACCGTTTACGATATTGAACACGCCATCAGGGAGACCCGCTCTTTTAACCACTCAGCAACTAAAAATGTTGCGCTTGGATCTTTTTCTGAAGGCTTCAAGATAAAGGTGTTACCCGTAGCAATGGCGATTGGCCACATCCACATAGGTACCATCGCAGGGAAGTTAAAAGGCGTAATGCCCGCCACAACGCCAAGAGGCTGGCTCGTTGAATAAGCATCAATGTCGCGACCTACTTGCTCAGTGAAGTCACCTTTTAATAATTGTGGGATACCGCAAGCGAATTCGACAACTTCTAAACCGCGGGTGATTTCTCCGCAAGCGTCTTCGTATACTTTGCCATGCTCTTTTGTGATTGCCGCAGCTAACTCGTCTCTACGCGCTTCAAGAATAGTTTTAAACTTGAAAAGAATTCGAGAGCGATTCAGTGGCGTTACCGCAGACCAAGAAGTAAATGCTTCTTTTGCTACTGCAATCGCGTTTTCAGTTTCTGCAAC
>NZ_LWGF01000249.1:0-924 GCF_001635355.1 Oleiphilus sp. HI0125 | reverse complement strand
AACATAAAACGCTATAACAGAGCCTAGTAATAAAATTAACCAACTTGCATACAACCACAACAAAGCAACGATACCGACAGCAAAGCCTGAATAAATCATGTCATAGCGCGCCGAACTCACCACAAATGCCGTAAAGGCTTTGCCCGCTATTTGCCACGCAATGCCTGCAACAATGGCACCGATTAAGGCGCTAGAAGTTTTGACCCGCGTATTCGGTACGAGCGTATAAAAAAAAGTAAAGGCTGCAATCAACACCACAACTGGCATAACCGCGGTAACAAGCGAAAAAACAAAGCCAAGCGGTTCCACAAGACGAAGCTTTGTCACAATAGCGCTATCTAAAACTCCACTTGCGAGAGAGATACCAGCCACCAGCAGAATGGGCCCTACAAAGATCATGCTCATGTAATTGCTCAAACGACGACTAACTGAGCGCGTACTTGCGACATACCAAATTTGATTAAATGCGTGTTCAACCTTCTGTACTAGGGAAACCACTGTGTACAGCAATAAGACCAGACCAACTGCACCCAGAACGCCGACTTTCACGTTGTCGACAAACTGAAGGATCGAGTTCAGAATTTCTTGGCCTTTTTCTCCCATCGGTAAGAGAAAATGCTCGATCGCAGGCAGGAAGTGATTTTGTACGTTGAAATATCGCAGCAATGAAAAGCTCAGCGCTAAGAGCGGCACAACGGATAAAATACTGGTAAACACCAAGCTCATTGCGTGCAAAGAGACATTGCCTTGCATTATGTCTCGTACAATCGCAAAGCATACACGAGCCGTACGATGCCCTAATCGTTCAATTGAGCTTTTGTCTGAACTTACCGGACGCATCAACCAATCGTATATAAGTGCCTGTTTTTCAGAAATAAAAGGTAACAAATACTACGTCTCCAAAGATCTTTAAGTGAGTATAGT
>NZ_LWGF01000248.1:0-842 GCF_001635355.1 Oleiphilus sp. HI0125 | reverse complement strand
AATTCGACTCTTTACAGTTAGAGATAGCCTTATGTCAAACCAAGCCAATACTCAGCAAGATTGCCCAGAAACGATTAAGTTCAATCGTCTGTTTTGGCATAGCCGCCGAGGGATGCTCGAGCTAGATGTGTTGTTGGTTCCCTTTTTGAAGGAAGTCTACAAAGATCTATCTGAAGAAGATAAAGCAAAATACGAAGACCTCTTAACATGCGAAGACACTGAGCTCTTCCAGTGGTTCATGCAAAAGAGCGTACCGGACAATGCAGACCATGCTTACATGGTAAAAATGATATTGGATCGTGTTCAACCAAGTTAATATCACCATTAAACAGTCCTACGCAATGCTGGGTATATTAACCTTACCTAGCATCGTGGCACTAGCTATGTTGATAATCGCAGAAGCCTCATTATTTAGTGCAGGTGCTGCATGCATCGCCATAGGGACTAATGCTTATTTAACTTACTCGGTTTTCAAATCTCACGCACACAACAATGCTCTCATGATTGAGGGGAAAAAACTCCTTTATCGTCGCGATGGACACTACTTACCAATCTCGATTCATAGCTCAGTTTGGCTCACGCACGCCTTTGCGATTCTGGTACTAGCCACTAATAGCGGTGCGAAATACATCATTTGCTTGAGCCCTCTAACGAGCAGTAAAAAAGATCACCATCGCAGACTATACGTTCACGATCGGCATAACAAAGAACTTTCACAAACAACTTCAACGATAGCGACAAAATGATACAGACAGGTGTACAACTCCCCTATTCATTAATCAAAGTAAGCGGCCCAGATGCTGAGAAATTTTTGCAGGGCCAATTTAGTTGCGACGTAACTG
>NZ_LWGF01000247.1:0-799 GCF_001635355.1 Oleiphilus sp. HI0125 | reverse complement strand
TCAGTAGTGGTGAAAAAATACACAACACCCTCAGACGAAGGCGGACTATTTCGAGACAAGTCGCCTTCTTCGGTTCCCATATAATTAGAGTTACTTGCGCTAGCGACTGCATTTTGGAGTTTAGTTTTTTCTGCGCCTGATGTAGCAGCAATTAATTCACTAGCAAAATATTTTGGTCGTGGAGGAGCAACAATAGGCGCGCCGTTTTCACCCTCCAACACCAAGGTATTAGAACTACTCACAGGATTGTCATACGCATTAGCGTGGTAATAATAATGGTCGCTCTGATCTTTCAGATAGTAGGTTGCTGGATAAAATGTGTAGTCTTGGCGAGAGTTATCGGCACAATCGTCTGCACCACTCTCTTTACAAACCATGTCAGCATCACGAATATCGTAATCCCAATAAGATTCCGTTTTAGTAGATGTATCTAAGTCTGCAAATAAGTTAACCGTACGTGTACCAAAAGCCGTTGTGACTGGCTCAACTAAGGTTGCTGTCACACTCGCATCTGTAAAGGTATAGCCATTGGTTTTCGCAACGCTATCAAACTCAGCATTAGTAAAGGTCGGCCAAGGGTCATAGGTCACACTTGGGTCGTAATATGCCGTGTTGTATGCGGGGCTCTTTGCTGATGCGTACTGCGCAATAGGGGGTATTGCATAGCGGTTGCTATAGAGGCGGCGACCGTCATACCCGCCTGTATCTACGCCGTTGGCAAATACGTAAGCATACTGGCCGTAGCCACCACTATTGAGGTAATCACCGTTTGAGTCTACAAAATTACCATCGCTTCTCA
>NZ_LWGF01000246.1:0-989 GCF_001635355.1 Oleiphilus sp. HI0125 | reverse complement strand
TAATGGCTTAGCGACTATTCAGGATGCGGATCAGGCTAAGCTGAGCTTCATTGCAAATCCTGCCTATGTAAAGCATTTGGCGACGACCTCAGCAGGCGCTGTCATTTTATCGCCTAAACTCGCAGAAGGTTTCGAGGGAAATGCTCTCGTTCATGAGAATCCATACCTCGCATACGCCAAACTAAGTGTCGAGTGGGATTCCGTCGCTAATTTTACGCCCGACATTTCTGATCGCTCCGTTATTGCGGAATCAGCGAGTATTGGGAGTAATGTATATATTGGACATGGCGTTGTCATCGCAGATGATGTCGTGATCGGTGATGGCGTATATGTCGGTGATAACGTGTCAATCGGTGCGAATTCTGAGCTTGGTTCCAATTCTCGTCTCTATAGTAACGTTGTTGTTTATCATGGGGTGACGATTGGAGAGCGTTGCACTGTTCAAGCAGGGGCGGTGATAGGATCTGAAGGCTTTGGATTTGCGCCGACAGGTATTGGTTGGCAACGTATTAGTCAGTTGGGTGGCGTAGTTATCGGCGATGATGTTGAAATTGGTGCGAATACTACGATCGATCGTGGCGCGCTCGATAATACTGTTATTAGCAATGGCGTTATTTTAGATAACCAAATACAGATTGCTCACAATGTTGTGATTGGCGAAAACACCGCGATTGCAGCATGTTCCGCTGTCGCAGGGTCAACAACGATAGGTAAAAATTGTGTCGTCGGCGGCGCAAGTGGTATTGCTGGGCATTTGACGATTACTGATGGTGTGCATATTACTGCAATGACCATGGTCATAAAGAGCTTGACCGAACCTGGCGCATATTCCTCCGGCACAGGTGTTCAGAGTAACAAAGATTGGAAGCGCAGCATTGCACGACTGCGACGCTTAGATAGTACAGAGTCTCGTTTGAAGGCTGTTGAAAAACGACTAGACTCGATCAATCCAGAATAAGGGAATTAATATGACGGCGGAAAATACTGTG
>NZ_LWGF01000245.1:0-696 GCF_001635355.1 Oleiphilus sp. HI0125 | reverse complement strand
AATATTAAGCTTCTAAGCGATTCAGAGTCGACGGTTAAAGCACTCACATCAGTGGAAGAGTTCAACGACCACTTCGGCACATTTATTCCTGATGATGAATTCGATACCATCGGAGGCTGCGTCATCAAAAGCTTCGGCTGCCTTCCAAATCGGGGTGACGAAACGCTGTTCGAAGGATTCAAAGTCACCGTATTAAACGCGGATAGCCGCACAGTACGTCTTTTAAAATTCGAAAAATAAATAAAAGCGCGCTGAAGCGCTAGCGAGTCAAAAATGCGAGCAACACTTCTCTGCTCGCTTGCTATTTTTATAGCAGGCGCATTACAGACCTTAGGTCTAAGTCCATTCAATTTTTGGCCCGCAAGCATCATTTCGCTTGTCGCTTTTTTATTCATTACAAAAGCACTATCTTCAAATCATTTACTAACAGGAAAACGTGCTTTTTATCAGGGATGGCTGTTTGGCTTCGGCTTGTTTGCTAGCGGCGCGTCTTGGGTGTACGTGAGCATAAATACCTATGGCCATGCGCACCCAGCTTTGGCGGGAATTCTGACGCTACTATTCGTCACATTCTTAGGCTTATTCCATGGCGCGATGTTTTATGTGTATGCAAAGCTAAAGACTAAACAAGCCGTACTTAACACCTTACTCTTCGCAGCATTGTGGACCTTAAACGATCTCGTTCGAAGTGTATTT
>NZ_LWGF01000244.1:0-6052 GCF_001635355.1 Oleiphilus sp. HI0125 | reverse complement strand
GGGTAGTATTCCAGCTCCACTTGTATGTCTTGCGTTTTAAATGCTTCGCTAACGATGTGCGCCACGACATCGCCGTGTTTGAGGTTTTGTGACTGGAATGGCAGCCATTCGCCACTGCTTAACACAACGGTCTGTTGGGCTTTTAATATTGCACTGGCTAATAGTAAAAATAGCCCAATGAGTTTGTATTTATTTTTATTCATCTGGGTGTATCTTTTTGAATTGTGTTAACTAAATTAGATTAATCGAGTACGTATAACAACATCTAAATAGTTGATTTAGAAGATCGCTTTGAAGACGATTAGCAGGTAGGAAGAATGAAAGTGCCGCAGCTAAGCGATACGGCACTTAATTTTGCTAGAACAGAATGTTGTATAAGAAACCTGCTGCAATCGCCATTGATAAAATGACGAATAGGAACGCAGCGATCAGCTGATTTTTAAACAATGATTTCAGTAAGATAACTTCGGTAAGACTTGCTCCCGCACTACCAATAATCAATGCCATAACTGCGCCAAGCGCCATGCCTTTTTCAACCAATACTGCACTCAATGGGATAACGGCTTCTGCGCGAATATATAGGGGAATACCGATCACAGCAGACACAGGAATTGCCCAAGGGTTTTCTTTGTTCGCAACAGAGCTTAGGAATTCAGTAGGCATAAATCCGTATATCAACGCGCCCAATGCAATGCCTCCAAATAAGTACGGTGCAACTTGTTTAAAGTCCCTCCAAGTTGAGTCCCATATTGCTTTCCATTTATTGATAGGTGCTTTGGAGCCACATCCACTTCCGCAAGTTTTAGCGGGTTCCACATAAGCTTCTGGTTTTACGAAGCGTTCAAACCCCAGTTTTTCAAGCAGAAAACCTGCAATAACGGATACACCCATCGCGATAATGAAGTAAAAAATAGTGACTTTTATGCCAAAGGTGATCGCAAACAAGCCAATGATAATGGGGTTTAAGAGTGGGCTTGAGAACAGGAACACCATCATGGTGCCAAAGCCCGCATTTGCGCGTAACAAACCCTTCAAAAATGGAATGGTAGAGCAGGAGCAAAATGGTGTGATCGCACCGAGAAGGCTAGCGACAAAATAGCCTTTTCCGTTCTTACTACTAAGAATGGCTTGAATCTTCTGAGGTGGAATACGTTCTTGTAAAACACCAACGCCATAACTAATCAGCAAGAATAAAACAGTGAGCTCAACAGCGAGAAAAGCAAACATGCCTAAGCTTTCTCGCAGCATATCTAGTGTAAAGGTCATAATACTTCTCCATTAAATCTATATTTCTAGAATAATCGAAATATAATGGTGTAATTTGAGTGCGTCAAGATATTTCTGGTAATATCGAAATATTATTTCGTTTGGTTGAATACAGTATGGACTTAGATAAAGCTGCAAAGGCACTAAAAGAACTAGGGCACCCAATTCGCTTGGCGATATATAAACGATTAGTGAAGGGCGGAGAGGCTGGTGTTCCGGTTGGTGTACTAAAAGATGAGCTAGATGTTCCTGGGTCAACGCTAACGCATCACATCAGCGGTTTGGCCTCTGCTGGCTTGATCGTTCAACGAAGAGAAGGGCGAACGCTATATTGTGTCGCCCAGTATGCGGAGTTGGATGGCTTGATTACCTTCTTACAAGAGGAATGTTGTCAGGGCTAAGTGGCTACTCGCGATATTTTGCAGCGGTAATAAATTCCCCAAAGCTCTCGCACCACACCAAAACTGTGGTGTAGTCCTCAAGTACTACACCACTAGGAATATCCGCGATGAATCCGTCAAAGGTTTTGATGTCTGCTAGTTGAGGAGAGTTGTCTTTAATCGCCTCAAATTCGGCTTCGGTTTCAACAAATTCTTTCGTTAGATAAAGCTTGTAGTCGGGGCCGGGGGCGAGCTCTCCTTGAAAAGTGATGGTTGTAGGAGACAGTGAAACGTCGCCATCCCCCCAGTGAAAACTATCACTGCCTTTTAGTTCGCGTACAAAGGTAGCGGTGTAGCTAGCCGATTTGCTCGACTCAACAAGTTCTGCTTCTGAGGGAGTCGGTGGGGCAGTTAAAATTGGCAAGAAATAAATGCCTAAGCCGAAGCCAACGCCACCAACAATGATGTGGGTGACGAGCAAAATGGGGATGAGTGCTTTTTTCATAGTTGGTCCGAATAAATCATTGAGAATCGTCTAGACGATATAAACCCTAAATCTTCAGACTTTTATTCTAGCTTAAGTTCGCCAATTTAGATTTAGCGCTCAGCTTGGTTTTCACTAGCTCTCTTAATACATCACGCTTGATTGATTTATTAGTGAGTGCCGGAGCTTGCCACCACCAACCGGCATGTTGCATGGCGATTCCTGCCGCAACCATGCGTTTGATGACGGTTTCGAATTCCTCATCACTGTAATTATGACTAAAGATAAAGCGTCCCGTGCCAATCCAAGGTAGTAGCAAACCTTCCGCTCTTAGATAGTATTGATACATCCAGTTGTAACGACTTGCTTGCGTGTACATCGGCACAAATACAGAAGCCATGTTGGCGACTTTTATCGGAATACCCGCTTCTTGAAACACTTCGTTCATTACGCGCGCTCGGGTATTCCATTGTTTGTCTAAGCGCTCTGGTTCGATCAAGTACTTCGGCTGTTCTATGCGTTTTAGAAAAGCATTCATGGCGCCCATGACATATGGGTGTGCGTTGAAGGTCCCTCGCGCAAAACATATATCCGTCGGCTTGTGTTCTTTATAGCGTTTCATTAGCTCTGCTTTGCCGCATACGACGCCAACGGGCAAACCGCCACCGAGTGTTTTTCCGTAGGTGACCATATCTGCTTGGACGCCAAAATACTCTTGAGCGCCACCTTTCGCTAAGCGAAACCCAAGAAATACCTCGTCCATGATCATGACTATGTTTTTCTTGGTGCAGATCTCACGAAGCGCTTTCAGCCATGCTCTGTAGGCTTCTTTATCAAAATGCGCTGAGCGGTCGCTAGCTATCAGCATCGAATCGCTACTGCTCCCGCCATTTGGATTGAGCGCTTGCAGCGGATTAACTAAGACGCAGGCTATGTCTTTTCGTGTTTTAAGTACCCTGAGCGTGTCGTTAGACATTTCTTTTAAGGTATACACATCGTGCACTTTTCGTGGATTGCCTATGCCGGGTTGAACCCCGTCCCACCAACCGTGGTAAGCACCGCAAAAAACAACGGTTCGTTTCTTACCTGTGTGGTAATGCGCGAGACGAACTGCTTGCATTACGGCTTCAGTACCCGACATATGATAAGACACTTCGTCTAATCCGGAGATGTCTTTGAGCTTATCGGTATTGTTGATGATTAAGGGATGATATGGGCCAAGCGCTGGGCCAAGTTCGCGTGTTTGAGCGATTCCTTCGTCCATGCATTCTTTGTAGAAATCGTAACCGTACAGATTAACGCCGTAAGCACCTGTTAAGTCATAACTCCAGTTGCCGTCTAAGTCGCGAATCTGCGTACCGCTCGTTGTATCGGCCATCAGACCGATAGGCATCTCATTATGCATAAAAGCACGAAACTGAAATGGCACGCGATAACGGTTAGTGAAATCGACATCCGATAACTTTCCTTCCAGTTTTTTGCTTGCAGCGATTGAGTTAGGAGATAGACGTGTTAATCGCTCTTTAAGATCGTTAAAACTGGCTTGGCGTTGTGCTGCAATATGCTCCGGCGCATTGTCACAATTAAAGACTCTAGCGTCGTTATATCGATAGTACGGGAGAAGTTTAGCTACCTGCTTTGACATCTTTGCGTGCCCAAGTAGAGACGGGTGCTTTGCTTTGGATAATTGCAGACGGATTGCAATGCGATAGAGCAAGTAGATAATCACTAATGCAATCATTAGCAGCACAAATTGCTCGTGATTCAATGAGCTTGTATGTTCAGTCATTTTTGCTTACCTCTCTATCGCATTTTGAAAAGATCTAAAGCCTTAGCTTCGAGCATCGCACTCTTGATCTATTTCGTCTGGATTACTTGATACGGCGTGGGTCATTGGGTCCATTAGCTGACCGCGCATTAGATAAATCGGAGACTTCATGTAGATTTTGAAGTCATGGAAAGGATCGGTAAGAATTTTCACGCACCATGCTATGCCGGTTTTTACATCACGAATAAAAAATAAATGGAAGGTCCTAAAGAGCAGGGCTGTGACGCCTAAAACTAGCCATGCGATGGCCATGTTATTCAGAAAACCATTGAAGTCAGTGTAGGCGGTCATCGTGCCGAAAAGCGTTGGGTCAAAGTACAGTGCAATTGGAATCGCTGCCCAGATGCCGTGAAGTACGCGTTTACGGTCTAAGTTGTAACCCACTTTGATTTCTTCTTTGTGTTCATGGGTAGCTTTGTTGATGTGGTCATAATCGCGAGGTTCAAAAAAGAAATGGCCACTTTGACGTGACACCATGCCGATCCCCCAGCCAATCAGCGCTGCCACACCTGGGTTGATAAAGAGCATCACATAAGCCGTTAGAAAACTAATTGAGCTAATAAAGTGCAATGTTTGGTTTATGCGGCTTTGATGATAATAGCGATGATCGTCCCATCGAAGTTCATTCAACTCGGCGAAGAAAGACGCGACGGCACCTTGCGGCGTAGGCTGGTTCATTGGGTTCATGACATTTGACCTGTAGATGGTTGAGCGTGAAAGTGATTTGGGCGCATTAGCGCTTGCCCCATGCGAATAATCTGCCCTTCTTCCATGTCTGGCATGAAGGTGAAATGCTTACTGGTGAGCATGACAATTGTTGAGCCATGCTCGAAATTTCCTAGGCGTTCTCCACGTGTGAAGTGCCGCTCGAAAGGAATGTTGTTCGCTCCTTTGCATTGCAGCGCTAAAGGGAAATCTAAATGTGAAAAACGCATGCTTGAGACCAGAATGGCTGCGATCGGAACTAATGCTATTCGAGCATGTGTATCTTCAGGGGTGAGCTCGATGACAGCGCGTTCGTTTTTACAGAACAATTTTTCGATGCGCCTAAGTGTGGGTGGGTTGACGTTCCATGTGTCCCCAGAAATGTAATGGATGCTCGATGTATCGCAATCTATTGGCGCGTGCATGTGATGATACATGCTCGATTTGAGGCGCAAGGTGATGTAATGGCCATCACGATAGGGTGCAAGATCAATCACGCCTTGAGTTAACTCGTTTAGTGAATAAGGCATTCCTTTGATTTGGAGTAACTCTAGGTTTTTTAGCTTTCCGTGCGCCCCGATTACAGCGTCACAAGGGCTGGTGATCAGTGTTTTGTCTTCGGGGAATGGGCGTGTCTCGGGCCGTAATGTTCGTGTAAAGCATTCATGCAGACTTTTGAAGTGTTGCTGATTGGCTTCGTGTAAGCGCATATCATCACTCGCAAATTGCCATAGCTTAAGTGCGACTTTAACGAATAAAGGGTTTTCTATCTTGCTTAGTCGTCGCATCAAGCGTGTGCTCGCTGCGCGTGGAATGTAATTGGTTAGCCAAAAGTTAAGCGTTTCTATCAGAGAGAACGTTTTAACGTTCTTTGTATGGGTGAGTTCGTTTTGCATGGGCTTAATGTAGGTGTCAAAAAAGACAGCTACATGAACGATTTACTACATTATTGTGACGCTAGGTATTTTGAAAAACAGGGATTGTGAAAAAAGGGCTTATGAAAAACTAAGCGGCAACATGAGTAGTAAACACCCGTATCCAGCTAAACCCAAAGCAAGGCCTAGTATGGCTCCGACTAATACATCGCTTGGGTAATGCAAGCCAAGTACTGGTCGAGACAATGCAATCAAAGCAGTGAAAATCCAAAGCGGGGTGCCCAATGCTGGATAGGTGAGCGCTAAGATTGTCGTAAAACTTATGGCATGGAGTGTATGTCCAGAAGGGAAGCTATAGCGATCGAGCGTGGCACAAACTTGAAAAATATGGGTGTAAGAAATGAATGGCCGTTCGCGCACCCATGTTTTTTTAAGTGTTTTATAAAGTAAAACACCTATCAAACCTGTGATGATGTAAGTGACCAATACGGGAAGCGCATTGAGTCCATCAATG
>NZ_LWGF01000243.1:0-765 GCF_001635355.1 Oleiphilus sp. HI0125 | reverse complement strand
CATCAAGTTTATTCACCTCATCTTCGAAGAATGTCAGGTTTCTATCGTTTACATTCTTTTCGACTTGATTACGCTCTGTTTCTAACAAGGCATTGAGCTTTTCTTCTTCCGGCGTCTGTTCTGAAATCAAATGGTTGGCTTGGCTCTCTTCGTAAGCTGGGAGTTGCATGAGCTTTTGTGCAACCTCAGAAGGAATAACTTTGCCTTGATTATCCATCGCGGCGAATAATAAGTAGTCCTCGCTTCTTTCTAGTGATTCGATACTGAATTTTTGAAGAGATAGAGTGCCTGATTTCCCTTGAAGCTTCTCAATTACGGATACTTTTGCATTATGTGCTGCGTAGTCGAATACGAGATGAGCAGAAGGCACTTCCCGTGATACAGCTTGTGATACAACCCATTCCCCTAATGGTGCGCTTAAGCGATACCTATGTGCATGCTCAAGCAGGGTGCTTTCGTTGCGTCTTGCACCTTTCTTGAGAAGTTGATAGGTGCCTTGTTGAATGCTTAAGTGCTGCCCGTTCGCGATTTGACCGGTCAATTGGAAGCTGTGATTGCTTTCGTTAAACGTGGCGAAGCTTTTTAGTTCATGCTGAGTTAGCGCCCAAAACCAGCGGCCTACTTTGTCGAGCCTTTGCTCTGCTGCGTCTAACTGAACCTTCAGAAGGTCATGAATGTCTTCATCGAAGTTTTCCAGAAGTAGTTGTCTTGTCTCCAGCATTTTTTCGTTGATATCGGCCTCTAGCTCTTTCTGTAATTGCTGAA
>NZ_LWGF01000242.1:0-796 GCF_001635355.1 Oleiphilus sp. HI0125 | reverse complement strand
TGCATACCAATCGCACAAGGATTTCCGGACACCTTACCACCTTGATAAGCGATATTGTCTGAGCGACTCAAGCGAGTGGCAAACATTTCATAACGAAATCCCCAGCTTCCAATAGGCATCGGGCTTGAGAGTGTTAACGAAGGTGTGGTCTCCGCGTTACTACTAAATAACATTGCACCGTGCTGAAACGGACTCAACCAATGCGGCCTGTAACCCACATCTAACTGCATCCAGTCCCAACCAAAACTTGAATATGTTCCCTCAAGCGACTCGCCATCTTCGCGTCGCTCACCACCTAAGAATGCATACCAGTGGGGACTCATTCGCACATACAGCTGAGCATTGATACTAGCAACATTATCGGTAGACTCACCACGTTGATTTGCTATCGGAGCACGCTTGTCACTTGCCAGCCTCAGATTTAAATTTGCATAGGTAAAACCGTCAGTCTGAGCAANGCGTTTTAAGTATGAACGCACCTGTCGACAAAGAGCGCTCGTTTGTTGACAGTATTCTTTAACGGCCTTGTGCACCAGAGCTGCAGGAATAGGTCTCGTTAACACTGGGGTGCCTGATAAAACCAGTAAACGCTCTATTTGACGCTCAGCTTCAGGAGACATGTGCAATGGGAGGTAAGGAGATACACCACTTGCTCGACTAAAAGAGCTAAATAAAAGTGCGGTCAAAATAGCACTCGTAAGTAAAACGCGATCCAAGCGACTGAGCATCCGTATTCTCATGAACAATTATTTTTATAAAGTTAGTGTTTCAGTTTTTTTCATTTAACGCTAGCGCT
>NZ_LWGF01000241.1:0-1157 GCF_001635355.1 Oleiphilus sp. HI0125 | reverse complement strand
ATGACGAACGGATGATTATCAGCGCATTAGAGCGCAATTTGCGAGATTCAGATTGGTATATCGATTACGCCCTAAGTGGACCCGAAGCATTGATTAAATTGGGTAAGCGTCATTTTGATGTAGTGGTGACCGACATGGCAATGCCCGCAATGACAGGAGATCGACTTTTGCGAGAGGTTAAAGAACTAGATCCGGAGATTACACGCATCATTATGTCTGGTCATGCTGATCAAAGTTTAGGTGTTGCAGATGGTGAATTGGCGCACCGTTGGCTCGATAAACCTTGTGATCCCACCTACTTGTTGCAGGTGCTTCAAGAGGTCGAAAAAGAGAAACGATTTAACTAGGAACGCTTGCGATGCGCATTTTATTTGTCGATGACGAGCAAATGATATTAGACGGCATCCAGCGCGCTCTATTTGATTCTGATTGGGAGATTGATACAGCCGATTCTGGACAAAAAGCACTCGGTCTTTTTGCAGATGAACCTTATGACATCCTTGTCTCAGACATGCGTATGCCCGGCATTGATGGCGAAGAGTTACTGTCAAAAATCGAGACGAGCTACCCTGATACAGTGCGTATTGTTCTGTCTGGGCAAGCCGATCAAGCGGCCGCGTTGCGAAGCAGTTTTATTTCTCATCGATGGTTAGATAAGCCCTTCGACCGTGATGCTTTGCTGCACATTCTTAGCTTGATTGAAAATGCACTTGAGTCGATGCCAAGTCGTGAAATGCGCACACTCATTTGCGGCATTAGTTCGCTACCTAGTCCTCCTCGTGTCTATGCCCAAATTCAAACCTTCATTCAACAACGCGCTGACCTTGAAGACGTTGCTAAAGTGATCAGTGAAGATGCCGCACTGACAACGAAAGTACTGCAAGTCACCAATTCGGCCTTATTTTCAAGAGGTGGTGAAACCACAGATGTGCAAGCCGCTGTCGTGCGTTTAGGCGTCGAAATGGTCAGTGAATTTGTCTTGTTCGCTGAAACCTATTTCTTGGCAACGAGCTCGCCATTTTTGAATGTTGATAAGGTCACCAAAGAAAGTTTTGTGATCAGTAAAATGGCGGCAGAAGTAGCTGAAACCATAGACGAAAGCTTAGTCTCTGAAGCGAAGCTTGCTGGTCTATTAAGTGATTTAGGACAGGGCGCTT
>NZ_LWGF01000240.1:0-1155 GCF_001635355.1 Oleiphilus sp. HI0125 | reverse complement strand
CTTGAAGAACTATCCGCCAAAATACTCAATACACCGCTCGAGCGCCACCAACCTTTGTGGCAAGTTTATTATGTTGACGGTTTAGATAGCGAGTCAGGATACTCCAAGCAACACTTTGCGCTTATCCTCGTTACACACATCTCAGCACTTGACCATTCAACGGGTGAAGACATTCTCAGCCAGCTATTAGATGTCTCTCCGCATGTTCAAAAGCTTACAACACCAGAGCCATGGGTGCCCACTGAACTACCTGAAACAGCATCTTTGATTGAGGCGGCCTATAACACAGCTCTTTCCATTCCATCGAGCATCGCAAACTTGCTCAAAGATACTGCATCTTCAGCGTTTTACAGCGTTCTGTACGAAAAACTGCAGCGTTTAAATCTTCCCTCCGCACTATTAAGCGTAGCGAGCACCCCGCTAAATAAGAAGGTCTCAAGCAAGCGCGTCAGCGACAACTTACGCTTGTCTTTCTCTTCTATTCGCACACTGCGACAAGAGCTCAATAATGTCACGACCAACGACATTCTTATTGGAGTCTGTGCTGAGGCACTTCATAGCTACCTAAAAGATAATAACGCTCTTCCGAAGGCTCCGCTGATTGCACTTTCTCCAATCTCAGTGCGCTCAACAAGCCTTACGTATAAATCTGGAAAACAACTCACTGCTAGTTTGTTTTCGTTAATCACCCATGAATCAAACCCTATTCGTCGAATTCGCCAGATTCATTCGATGGCCACAAGCTCCAATCATTATGACGACGCTATATCTGCGAACAGACTAACCGAGCTTGTACCTAGCAATATGGCCTCACTTTCTGCTCGCGTATACTCAGAATTTTTATTGGCTCAAAAGTTTAAGCCGATGTTCAACCTCCCAATCATCAATATTCCAGGCCCACAATTCCCTCTGTATTTAGAAGAAAACGAACTAGTTTCTTTGTCATGCAGCAGCCCATTGTTTGATGGAATTGGCTTAACGATCACCATCATCAGTTATAACGGCGAATACAATATCAACTGCACCTATTGTCCAGATCGCTTCAACGGAGAGAAGCCATTTTCTCGTTACTTGGAAGAAGCGCTGGAACGTATAGATCAATTGAAACATACAGCACTTGAAGAAAAAGAGGATGAGAGCCGGTCATTTGTAAGC
>NZ_LWGF01000239.1:0-732 GCF_001635355.1 Oleiphilus sp. HI0125 | reverse complement strand
TGGCTATATCAAAGCATCGACCATTAGTGCTGATGGCACGGGTGATGTCGAGCAGTTTGTCGAAAAACCAGATCTTGAAACGGCGCAATCTTATCTCGCTGATGGCAATTATTTATGGAACAGCGGCATGTTTATGTTCAAGGCTTCTGTGTTTTTAGAAGAACTTGAAAAGTTTCGTCCTGATATTGCGCAAGCCACGAAAGCAGCCTTTGATGGCCGACGCCAAGACTTAGACTTTACTCGTTTGGATGAAGCGAAGTTTGAAGCGTGTCCCGACGAGTCAATCGATTACGCCATTATGGAGAAAACTGAACAAGCCTTGGTTGTTTCTTTAGATGCAGGCTGGAGTGATGTGGGTTCGTGGTCGTCATTATGGGAAGAATCTGAGCAAGACGAGGATGGTAATTCACTTCGTGGTGATGTGCTTGCGTATGAGTCAAAAAATAATCTGTTATTTAGCGACCACAAATTAATTGCAACGGTGGGAGTTGAAAATTTAGTGGTTGTCGATACACCTGATGCCGTTCTTGTGAGCACAAAAGATAAAGTACAAGATGTGAAAAAAGTTGTCGACCGTTTGAAACAAGAAGGACGCTCAGAGGCGACGATTCACCGTGAAGTCATGCGCCCTTGGGGCTTTTATGATTCGATTGATAAGGGAGAGCGCTTTCAAGTGAAGCGTATTACGGTCAATCCGGGTGAGAAATTGTCGCTGCAAATGCATCACCATCG
>NZ_LWGF01000238.1:0-942 GCF_001635355.1 Oleiphilus sp. HI0125 | reverse complement strand
AAGAAACAGCGGAAGAATCGCAATCAGTAGCATCCCCCCACCAAAGCCAATGACGCCTGCGATGATAGACGTGATTAATGTGATGAAACCGAGTGTAAGGATCATGCCCATTTTATAAGCCGTAAGCTGGTCGATAGTTATGAGATCTTTGCATGATGCCCTTTCGTTACGGTAACGAAGCCTCAAATTTTTGAACTAACATATTCATCTCTCTACCGTGATGATATGTCTGCCTTTCTTGTTCTGTTCGGTGAATGCGAATCGCTGTTTTGAAGAACGGTGCGTCATACACGAAGGTATGAAATTCACCGACTTCTCCGCAAGGGTCGACACACTCGGGTAATCCCTCAAGCAGGGAATTATCGTAGTCTGCGCCGCAGCAGTGTTCCTCAAGATGTTTTAGATTAATGCTTTGCAGCAAGGCTCGAATCGGTGTGTTGATGATTTGTCGAGCGATCTCTCGAGACAGATCTATCTGTTCTTCGATTAAGAGCGGAAATACACACTCAATAACTGTTTCTGAAAATAGTTTTTGTCGAAACTCGACAATGCCGTTGCAGTATAAATCGCCAAATGCGATAGCATCGAATGGAACGGTCCAGTTCCCTAAGCCCTCTAATAGTGTGTTTTTGTATACTTCGTTCGATACTTGGTCGGCCATCTTGATTTCGAGTAGGGGGAGCTCCATTGCTTGGGCTTGAAGACGCACATACTTGATGGGAGTAGCTTGAATTGGCACAAGCGATTTGCTTTCAGAGTACGTCGTAACTAAACCAACAACTTCATATTCAGTTGACTCAATCATTCGTTGCATTGTAAGTGCTGAATCCTTTCCAGAACTCCAGCTAATAATTACTCGCTTCAAGTGCCGTGCCTTAGTTGGCGGTGATATCGATTCCGTAATTCTAAAAAATAGCCATCCCAATAGCACTAGAACAGAAT
>NZ_LWGF01000237.1:0-839 GCF_001635355.1 Oleiphilus sp. HI0125 | reverse complement strand
TGTGTTGATGAATGCGATTCCAGCGAAGGTTGCTGGTGTTGAAGAAGTCGTGATGGTGGTGCCTACTCCAGGCGGCGAGGTGAATCAGCTTGTGCTGGCGGCTGCAGCTGTCTGTGGCGTAGATCGCGTATTCACGATCGGTGGTGCACAAGCTGTTGCAGCATTAGCGTATGGTACAGAGACGATTCCAGCGGTTGATAAAATTGTTGGCCCAGGAAACATCTTTGTTGCCACAGCGAAGCGTGAAGTCTTTGGCCAAGTCGGTATTGATATGATCGCAGGTCCTTCCGAGATTCTTGTTATTTGTGACGGTAAGACCGACCCTGATTGGATTGCGATGGATCTGTTCTCTCAAGCAGAACACGACGAAAATGCGCAATCAATTTTGATCTCAGACGATGCTGATTATCTCGATGCTGTCGAATCTAGTATCAATAAGCTAATCGATGGCATGGAGCGCAAAGATATTATTCGTGCATCCATCGAGGATAGAGCGGCATTAATTCAGGTTGAATCTCTTGAGCAAGCGGCTGAAGTTAGTAACACCATCGCGCCAGAGCACTTAGAGTTGTCGGTTGAAGATCCAGAAGCCTTAGCTCAGCATATTAAGCATGCAGGGGCGATCTTTATGGGGCGTTATACGGCTGAGGCCTTAGGCGATTATTGCGCCGGGCCAAACCACGTTCTACCAACTTCGGGAACCGCGCGTTTTTCATCTCCTCTAGGTGTGTATGACTTCCAAAAACGCTCATCGTTGATCTACTTCTCTGAGCAAGGGGCGAGTGATCAAGGCAAGGTAGCGTCTGTATTGGCGCGCGGAGAAGGTCTTGAAGCGCACG
>NZ_LWGF01000236.1:0-728 GCF_001635355.1 Oleiphilus sp. HI0125 | reverse complement strand
GGCGCAGGCTTGAACAAAACATCTGGTTGGGTTCACCGTGCTGTGTTGAAAATGAAAGACGTTGAGATGATTGGCGGCGTCAGCTACGACAAGATCGACGACGCGGGCCTACACATCACAGTCGATGGCGAGCAACGCCTTCTAGATGTCGATAATGTGGTCATTTGCGCAGGCCAAGAATCACGCAAAGAGCTATACACTGAGGATTCAGCTAACGCGAACTACCACTTGATTGGTGGTGCAGAATTCGCTGGCGAACTCGATGCTAAGCGCGCGATCAAACAAGGTGCAGAACTAGCTGCAGCGCTATAAGGTCAACCTCAAAGCATGAGGGCCAACACTCTCATGCTTTACTCTTCTTCATCCATAAAACAATAAACACACAGTAAAACGCCATGAAGTTCAACCATATTATTTACAAGGTCGAAGACGGCATCGCGCACGTTATTTTGAACAGATCCGAAAAATTCAATGCGTTTAACTTTGACTTGATGTGCGACATCGTCAATGTGCAAAAGGTCATTAAAAAAGATCGCAACATTCGCGTTGTTATTATCTCAGGCAAGGGAGAGCACTTTAGTTCTGGCATCGACATTAAGAGCATCATGGGTAAGCCAATTCAGTTCGCAAAGATCGGCTGGAAGCTAAATCCTTGGGGCACCAACATGGCTCAGCAGTTTTGCATTGGCTGGCATCGTCTTCCTGTACCAGTGATCTGCGTCATGCAC
>NZ_LWGF01000235.1:0-786 GCF_001635355.1 Oleiphilus sp. HI0125 | reverse complement strand
GCTAGAGACCGGAGATATCGTTGAGCAAACACTCATGCAAGGCGATGTTCTTCAGGCGATAAAGTCTGGAAGCATGGTCGTTGATATGAGTTCAATACCGCCGGAACAAGCGCGTGCACATGCTCAGCTACTTAAGAATTATGGTATTTCGTATTTAGATGCCCCAGTGTCTGGAGGTACCGTAGGTGCTGAACAAGCGACTCTGTCGATTATGGCCGGCGGAAATAAAAATGACTTCGATAAAGCTCTCCCTATTTTCAATGCAATGGGTTCCGCCACACACATCGGCCCGCATGGTACGGGACAAGTCGCTAAACTGGCTAATCAAGCTATTGTAGGTATTACGATTGGAGCAGTCTCAGAAGCTTTGTTGCTTGCTGCAGAGGGTGGAGCAGACCCTGTGGCAGTTCGTAAGGCTTTGGGTGGCGGTTTCGCTGCTAGCCGCATATTAGAATTACACGGTCAACGAATGATTGATGGCAATTATGAACCTGGGGCGCGTAGCCGTGTTCAATTAAAAGACATGCGCACCATACTCGATGAAGCTCGATTACAAGGTTTGACCCTACCCCTGTCACAACGCACGCATGACGGCTATCTGTCGCTAATCGCTCATGGCAAAGAGAACATCGACCATAGCGGATTAATGGTAGAACTCGAACGCCTCAACAATACATCGCACTTTGCTGAGAACAAAGAAAATGCCTAAATTCGCGGCCAATATCACCATGCTATTTCAAGAACATGACTTTCTTGATCGTTTTAAAGCAGCGAAAGACAATGGCT